>CAZACQ010000001.1:0-53553 GCA_964483725.1 uncultured Candidatus Peribacteria bacterium
TTGTTGTTTTAAATTTAACTTGTATAAACTTCACTTCCATCTACAAAAAATCATCAACTATAATTATCTTTTTTGATTTTACCTATTAATTTGCTAGGGTGTTTAAGTTGAATATAGTCCAGTTCATTTCATTTTCACCAGAACATTACTGGGAACTGAATTCATTTAATATTAGCATATGCTTTTAGATGTCAGTTTCAATTTTTTCATACCTTTTCTACATTATTGAATATTACATCTTGCATTAAGAATATTGGTTCTGGGTTTCATTCTCCAAATGGAGCTAATTTTTCTATTTCTTCTATTTTGTTGTTTTCAATTTCATTTGCATAAATTTGAGTATCTATTTTTATAGTTTTTTTTAGGTCTTCTTCTGTAATATTTTTGTCTCAATATTCTATAAATAATTTTTTTACTATTTCTAGGTTTTCAATTTTTACAGTCATTCATCAAGCTTGTTTGTGGCCACCAAATCTTTCTAAATACTCTCATGCATAATTAAGCATATCAATAACAGAAAAATATTCAGGTCCACGGAGTGATGCTACTGCTTTTCATTCTTCCTCTTTTATACTAATAATTACTGATGGTTTGTTATACTTTTCTGTTATTCTACCAGCAGCTATTCATACTATTCATTCGTGTATATTATTTGATTCTGCAATCAAAACCATTTTGTCCTTATCTATTTTTTTATCTATTTCTTTGTATCATTCTTCTTGGCTTTTTCTTCTATCATCATTTATTTTATCAAGATTTTTTAAGTATTCTATTTGTTTTTCTCAAGTAGTTAGTAAACAGTTCAAACTATCATAGGGACTTTGCATTCTTCATCATGCATTTATTCTTGGTGCTATCATAAATCATACATGATATGTATCAATTTTATTTTTTATATTTAAATAATTTATAAAATTCAGAATTGATTTAGGAACTCAATTTTTCTTATTTATATAGTCTAATCACATTTTTGTCATAAGTCTATTTTCAGAAAGCAAAGGAACACAGTCTGCAATTGTTCAAATAGCAACTATTGGCATTAGGTAATTTAGTACTTCCTGTTTTTTCTTTGGGTCTTTGATATTTTTACTAATTAAAGCACTTGCAAGCTTGAATGCTACTCAAACTCATGCTATTCACTTAAATCAATAATCTGGGCTTATTTGTGGGTTTACTACTGCCATAGCTTTTGGTATATCATCTAGGGCTTTATGATGGTCTGTAATTATCAAATCTAATCATATTTTTTTTGCATATTCAGCTTCTTGAATAGATGTGATTCAATTATCAACAGTAATTACCAAGTCTGCTCATACTGATTTTATTTCATCCAAGTGGTGGGACTTCATTCAATATCAATCAGTGAGCCTATTTGGTAGTCTTATGGATATTTTTTTATGATTTAAGAATTTTGTAAAAAATTTGAATAATAAAAAACTTGATGTTATTCAGTCTACATCATAATCTCATAAAACTACTATTTTTTCGTCTTTTTTTATAGCTTTTTGTATTCTATTTATTGCAATATCAAAATCATTTAATAAGTAAGGGTCTATCCAAGAATTAGAAAAGCTTGGGTTTAGAAAGTTTTCTATATTATCTTCAATTTTTCTTATTTTTAGAAGTCTTTGAAATAGGTCTTCATTTGGGTTATCATAAAGTACTTGCATAAAGTATGTTATAGAATAAATTAGAGATTAGAAGTTAGGGACTAGACTCAGTGTTGCAATACTAATATCCATTGCATTTTCCCCTAGTTTTCATACTTATAGATCATTTTCGCTAAGCAATTTTTTCTATTTCCTTGTTAGAGGAGTAGTGAGTATTTCTTTTTGTAGTATAATTTTTTTATTTTGTATTTCAATTTCATTTGATTTTCTACTAAGGAATATATATAAAAGCTGTGAACTTTACAAATAAAAATATTAAATGGATATTTATATTTTGCTTGTTTTATTTATATTGGGTACTATTTTTGGATCTTTTGCATCGGTTTTGATTTGGAGGACAAGATGAGAAGTTGATTTAGATGCTTTGAAATGAATCTTATACTGAAGATCTGCTTGCCCTAGTTGCAATACAAAGTTATGAGCTTTTGATTTGATACCAATTTTTTCTTGGATGTTTCAATGAGCTTCGTGTAGGTATTGTAAGAAGAAAATTAGTTTTTTTTATCCAAGTTTGGAGTATTTTTCAGGACTAGTTTTTTTGTTTACATATTTATATTTATATTATTTTATCTGACTTTCTACTAGTGTAGAGTTGTGGA
Organism: uncultured Candidatus Peribacteria bacterium; assembly: GCA_964483725.1. Classification (GTDB taxonomy): domain Bacteria; phylum Patescibacteriota; class Gracilibacteria; order Absconditabacterales; family Absconditicoccaceae; genus CAZACQ01. Next base: position 2,270 of record CAZACQ010000001.1, read on the forward strand.
TATATTATTTGTATTTTGTAGTAATTAATTGGTTGATGTTGCTTTTGATATTCTTTGATATACTATTTTTCCGTTTAAATGTATATCTTTGGATTTTTCTAACATTATGGATTATTTTATGGCAATTTTTATGAATTTTATGAGATTTTCAAGTTGCTTTTTGGTGAGGACTATTATTTGTATGAATTTATGCTTTTTTATATTTTTTTGCAAAGTATTATGTTTATCTAAGATTTGGTCTTAAAAATACTGAATGACTAGGAGAGTGAGATGTAATGTTTGCTTTTACAGTTTGACTTATGTCTTATTTTCTAATTTCAGACTTTATTTGAATTGATATTTTGTATCTTGCATTTTCATACATAATATTAAGTAGTATTATATGAATATTATTTTATTTTCTTTCATACTTATTTTTTAATAAGTCTCAATGAAACAGCATTCCATTTTTACCAGCTATGATAATAGCATTTTGGCTTTTCATTTTTTATTGAGACTTGATTATTGATTTTTTAAAATATTAATCTTGCAAATTAATATCTAATTTATAAACTATTGAGTGTTTATTTATATATTCAAATTCAGTATAAAATGTGAGAATATGATTTATTGGAACATAGATATCCTTGTGAAAACTTACTTTGAGATAAAAAATTAGAAAAAAATATATATTCATCAGCACAAAATAAAGTAGTAAATATAAGTCAATATCGTATACTTCAGTATTTGTGTGAAACTTGTCCAAATAGAACAAAATGTAATTAATTTATATCTTAAAAAGATTATTATGCAAATAAAATCATGATCAAAATGAAAGATAAGAAATAGAGTTTTTGTTCTTAATAAATCATTTAAAAAATTCCAATCAAAATCAAATAAAAACTTTTTTGAGAAACATTTAAAGCTTAAATCTTGAGAAAAATTTACTATATGATATTATACAAATTTTGATTCAAAAAATATAGATTATACAATATTTGTTAAATATACTAATAATAGAGATTTTTATGAAAATATAGAGGATATAGTTGCATGATTGTGAGATATGATAAATTCAATAAACAAAGATTTTTTTATTGATTTAGATAGTCTTGATCTGCCAGATTCTTATAGAAACTTGTTTCAGGAATTACTTTCAATTAAGCTTTATAAATATAGTAAAAATAATCCAAAAAAAGATAAATCTGAATCTAAACTTGTAATAAAAAATAAAAACTTTGCTAATTTTAATAATTTTGTGGAAAGTATTTCATTAGTTAGAGATTTGGTAAATTCCCCTTCAAATCTAACAAATCCTGATTCAATGGAGGAAACTATTAAATCAATTTTCGAAAAAGAAAATAATGTAGAAGTAGAAGTTTTTGATAAGGATAAGCTTTTGGACTTATGAATGAATTGAATTTATGAAGTATGAAAATGAGCTGATATTCCTCCTAGGCTTGTTCTTATAAAATATAATTTAAACAAGAACGAAGATTATCATTTTTCTATGGTTTGAAAAGGAGTTTGTTTTGATACTTGAGGTTATAACTTAAAACCTACTTGAGCTATAGAAGATATGAGATTAGATATGTGATGAGCAGCTACAGTTCTTTGAGTAACAAAACATTTAGTTCAAAATTGATATTCAAAAAATTTTATAACAGCAATACCACTTGTAGAAAATAATATTTCAAGTAAGGCATATAAGCCATGAGATGTTATTACAATGTATAATTGAAAAACTGTATTTGTTTGAAATACAGATGCTGAATGAAGGTTGATACTAGCAGATGCATTATCTTATGTAGAAAAGGAATATTCTCCAAAATACTTATTTGATATTGCAACTCTTACTTGAGCTCAGATAATAGCTTTGGGTACCAAAATTGCTGCTATAATATGAAGAAATCAACAATTAAATAAAAAAATACAAAAAATTAGTTGGGATATAAAAGAAAGGTTTTGGGAACTTCCATTTTATGAACCATATTTCAAGTCTCATAAAACATATCTGGCTGATATGAATAATATTGGATCTTTTGGTAAAGCTTGACCTTGAACAATTAGTGCCTGACTTTTTTTGTCACAATTTGTTGAAAGTAAAAATTGGGCACATTTGGATATAGCATGACCAGCATGAATTTTTGGAGGAAATGATAGTTTGTGGTGAGAATGAGCTAGTGGTTTTGGATTTAGGACTTTGGTAAATTTAGCATATGATATCCAAAAGAAATAAGTTTATTAAATATAATATTTATTATATATGTCAAAAAGAATAAATTATATATTATCTGAAATAGAGAAAATATTTCCAAACCCTGAAACAGAACTTAAATATGAAAATCCTTTTCAATTGCTTGTAGCAGTTGTATTAAGTGCTCAAACTACAGATAAACAAGTAAATAAAGTCACACAAGAATATTGATTATTTGAAAAAATAAAATCACCTATAGATGTAATAAATATGTGACAAAATAAATTAAAAGAAGGAATTAAATCAATATGATTAACAAATTCTAAAGCTAAAAATATATATTCACTTTCTTTGGCAATATCTAACCTGAAACCTGAGTCAGATCAAGAAAAAGAGATTTATGATAAATATTGATATGTAATTCCAAGTTCTATAGCTTGACTAGTCAAGCTTGATTGAGTTTGAGAAAAAACTGCTAAAGTAGTAGCAAGTGTTTTGTATGATATACCTTGTGTTCCTGTAGATACACATGTACATAGAGTTACAAATAGATTGTGAATAGCAAAAGCAAATACTCCATTGTCTACATCTAGGCAACTTGAAAAAACTATTCCTGATAATTTAAAAAATAAAGCACATCATTTGTTTATATTTTTTGGTAGATATTTTTGTTTGGCTAGAAGTCCCAAATGTAATGATTGTCCTTTACAAAGAATTTGTAAGTATTATAATAAGAAAAATAATTAAAGTATTTATGAAATTGATAAAAACTGATTTTTCCTAACTATAATAAAATATAATTTTCTATTGAAAAGAATTGCCAAATTAGTATATTTATTTTAATTAATTTAAATTTGTAAAACTATTTATTAAATATGGATTTAAGTCTAAAAGAATATCTAGATCAAGTTAGTTCTTGAGAACTAAAAGCTAGAGATGTATTGGATAATTATCTTAATAAAGCAAAATCTTTAAATAAAGAAAACAATGCATTTGTTAGATTTCATGAAGATTATGTAGATAAAAATTTTCACAATTTAGAAAACTTAGATTTAAAATGAGCTCCTATAGCAGTTAAAGATAATTTTCTTACTGATGGATATATTTCTAGTTGTGGTTCAAAAATGTTAGAAGACTTTCTAAGTCCATATAGTTCAACTTGTTTTAGTGAATTAGAATCTGCTTGAGCTTGTATGATTTGAAAAGCTAATATGGATGAGTTTGCAATGTGATCAAGTACTGAAAACTCTTATTTTGGTGTTACTAAAAATCCACATTGAGAGAATAGGATACCAGGTGGAAGTTCATGAGGTAGTGCAGCTGCAGTTGCTAGTGATATGTGTATTGCAGCTTTATGAACAGATACTTGAGGTAGTATTAGACAGCCAGCAAGTATGTGTGGTGTTGTTTGATTTAAACCTACATATTGAAGAGTTTCTAGATATTGAATTCAAGCTATGGCATCATCTTTGGATCAGGCATGAACTTTCACAAAAACTGTAGAAGATTGTGTGATTTTGAATAAAATAATTTCTACAAAAGATGATAAAGATGCAAATAGTATTTATAAAAATGATTTTGATAAATGGGATGAAGCACTTAAATTAGATGATTTATCTTGATTTAAAATAGCAGTTGCTAATCAATTCTTTCAAGAATGACTTGATGAATGAGTTAAAAATATAGTTTTAGAAAAAATTGAAGAATTAAAGTCAAAATGAGCTCAAATAGATTATATTGATTTTGAAGCTCTAAATAATGCACTTAGTGTTTATTATATTGTAATGCCTGCTGAATTAAGTACTAATCTTTCAAGATTTGATTGAATAAGGTATTGATATCAAGAAGAGACATTTGATTATGATAATATTTATGATTATTATTCTTCAATAAGAGATAAGGCATTTTGAGATGAAACCAAAAGAAGAATACTTATATGAACATATGTTCTTTCAGCTTGATATTTTGATGCTTATTATTTGAGAGCTCAAAAAGTAAGAAAAATAATAAAGCAAGAATATGATAAAATATTTAGTGAGTATGATGCTATGGTTTGACCAGTAAGTCCTACTGCTGCTTGGAAAATATGAGAAAAAGTAGACGATCCTTTGAAAATGTATTTATCTGATATTTATACTATACCAGTAAATTTGGCTGGTTGTCCTGCTATATCTGTACCTGCTTGATATGTTCAAGAAAATTGAGAAAAATTACCAGTATGATTACATATTGTTTCTTGACAATGGAGTGAAGATAAGATTTTTGCTATAGCAAATAATATATCTTCTAATTAATTTTTATATTTGATTAAAATATTATGGAAGTTACTGTATATGATTGAGAAAAATTGTATAGATCTAAATCTTGGTATATAATTTTTGTTAGTTTTATGATATTTTTCATTATACTTTCATTTGTATTTTGAAATATTAGTTGAGTTATTTTATCTTTTTTGTTATTAGGTGGTTATATAATGTTTGCTCTTCCTAGTATGAAAAAGATAAAAGCATCAATTACTTCCGAATGACTTAATTTATGACCTAAATTGTACCCTTGGTGAGATATTCATTGATTCGCCTTAGAGTTAGATGAAGACAATAAAACAATTAAAAATATAGTTTTTTTGGTAAGAAATAATAAGCTTATTCATACATTTGATGATGATAAAGATAATATCAAAAAATTTGTTATGAATTTATCAGATTATGCTGAGATGTTATCAGATTATCCACAGTCATTTATGGAAAAACTAATTAGAACTTTAAAGCTTTAATAAATAAAATTATGTCTAATATTGAAAGTCAAAATACAGCAGATAAACAAATAGAAGAATTAAAAGAAGAAGTTAATACATTACAAGATATTATTGTTGATCAGGTTTGTGATGATTTGTTAGAAAAGTTTGAAGATCAAAGAAAAGATGAATTGATAGATAAGCTTACAAAAGCTAAAAAATATAAAAATTGAGTAATAATTGATAAGTTTTTTCTAACTTTATCAAAAAAAGAAATTTCAGATGCTAATCTTTATTGATTGTATCAGGAATTAAAAGATAGTTTCTCTTAATCAAAATTATCATATAAAAAAACAAGTATATTAAATACTTGTTTTTTATATTTTGCAAAAATTTAGTATATAATTATACTTAATTATTGATAAATTTAAAACAAAAATAAAAAAATATAAATGTCCATAAACACTAATAATATTAATGATGGTGATTTAAATAAATCTAAAAATACATATTTATCTAATTTAGAAGAAAGGTTCTCTGAAGAAATTTCTTCTGTTTTATCTTCTGATAATTGATATAGTTCTGATAATTTTTCAGTTCTTTTTGAGCAGATTTGATCTTTATGTTGAATTTCTAAAGAAGAGATATCAAAGCTACTTAGTGACAACTATTGAAAAAATAATGATTCAGATATATATGATGTTTTTTGAAATATATCAAAGATTATGTCTTTTAGAAATGAAGAAGTATGAAAACTTACAGAAAACTTTTGAATTGATTTTCATAAAAATTTAGATTTTACTTGATGAAATAAGATATCAATTGATGAAACATCAACTATTGGAGATCCAGATATAAAAGAGTTTTTATTGAACTCTTTTTATACAAGGAATGATTGAAATACTATATATTCACGTTGATATTGATATTACTTCAATTTGCCATGATATCAGTTATGAGATGCTGAAAAAATTGATTTTAAACCTTATGATTTTTTTGAAAGTCTACAAACTTATATAAATCAAATTGATATATTAATTGAGAAATTTAAATGAAGAAGTGTTGAATCTTTTAGTTCTTCTGAAATTAAAGCATTTAAGATAATTTTGGAGCATAAAAAAAATATTTTATTTTTTCTTACTAATACTCTTACTAATATAAAATCTTCTAAAGTGTTTGCAGAATCAATATCTATGAAAGATCAGCAATATAAAAAATATTATAAGGATAGCGATAAAAATCCTTATGAAGTAAATAGTGATTTTTTTGAAATGATTCCAGACTTATTGAATCTTATCAACAAACAGATTTCTGAAACTGTAAGTTTATTTAATGATATAAATTTTTGAATTAATTTAGATCAAGAAGTTGATTTGGAAACTAGTTGAGAGTTAATTGATGATTATCTTAATTGAAATTTAGCTTATTTCTTTAATCATTTGAATGAAATGTCTCAGCTTACAGATAATCCTTGAGAAGAGAAGAATATGAAAAAGTTGCAAAACAAAATATCAATGTCTTTGATAAGAATTATTAGAGAACAAGATGATCCTGCTAAAATGTTATTATCTGGTGCTAATCTTTTGTCTTCATTAGATACACAAGATTTAGAAAAAGATATAACTATATTATGAGTTTTGTATGGATGAATAGAATATCCTTTTCATCTAAAATATCTTATGGACAGGTTGTCTTTGAGTGATTGAGATGTTAATATAGAACTTACAACTGTTTCAAATTATAATTTAAGAAATAAAAAAGAGGTTTCTTCTATGGAAAATTATCCAAATACTTGAAAGTCATGAAAAAATTATATTATACTTGATGATAATATTTATAATTGATGAACATTGCAATCATTATCTAATTTTATTTCACAAAATGATAGAGTAATAGCAGTTAATGCAGTAGAGGCTGGTATTAGAAGGGCTAATATTTCTAAGTTAAAAGAGGGTAGTAATTTATCTTTTTTATTATGAAAAACTTGATCTTCTGCTAGTGTAGCACCTATTTCTAAGTTTTCAAATAAGTATGAAACTTTGACATATAGATATATTAAAAACCGTATGCCTGATATTGTTTGAAAGCCATAATTAATCTTTTTCTAAGAATTTTGAATCCATTTTTCTTATTCAAAATTTTGGGTTTTCAAACCTAACTATCACTTGTTCACCCCAAGATTCAACAACTTCTCATTTTCAGAAAAGTTTGTGTTTTACTATCTCTCATTCATTAAAAGAAGTTTTTTCTTGTTCTGTTTTTTCTATATTATAAAATTTTAGTAAGTATTCTGGTATCTCTTCAATAAATCTTGATTCCTTATTGAAACTAAGCTGTCATCGTTTCATTCTACTATCTGCATGTGAAAGAAATAACAAATCTTTTGCTCTTGTAATAGCAACATACATTAGTCTTCTTTCTTCTTCCATTTCTTTCTTTTCAAACCTAGCTTTTGATAATGGAAATATATTTTCTTCAAGTCAAACTATAAAAACTATAGGAAATTCAAGTCACTTACTTGAATGAACAGTCATTAGTTTTACCATATCTGATTCTTCAGATTCATCATCTTCTAAATCTATTAAAATTGATACTTCTTCTAAAAATGCTTGTATTGCTTCTATTCAATCTTCATAATCATCTAGTTTATACTTGGATGCCATATTAATAAGTTGTCATATATTTTCCATTTTTTCTTCAGCTTTATCTTTACCTTCTGATGTTATTAGATATTCTTTATATCTTATATTATTTACTAATGTTTGTATAAAATTTTCAGGAGATAAGCTTTTTAGTTGGTTTTCTAAAAATTTCATGCTAGTAGAAAATGATTTTATGCTGTTTGTTGTTCAAGAATTTATTTTTATAGGTAATGTTTCTATATTTTCAATTACATAATTCATATCAAAGCCATTCTCAGTAGCAAAGTCTTGTATTTTATTTATTGTAGTTTGTCATATTTTTCTGCTTGGTGTATTAATTATTCTTCTAAGTGCAATGTTGTCTTTTGGATTTAATATATATTTGATATATGATACAATATCTTTTATTTCTTTTCTTTCAAAAAATTTAAATCATCACCAAACTTTATATGGTACTCACTCTTGCAGTAATATTTGTTCAAATGGTTGGGATTGTGCATTTGTTCTATATAAAATTGAAAAATCAGACCAATTTAGTCACTTTTGTTCTTTAAACTTTGATATAAGTTCAACTATTTGATTTGCTTCATCATATTCATCTTTAAAACCAAAAACTCTTATATGATCATCTCATCATCTGTCTGATCTTACATTTTTTTGATATTGGTTTTCATTGTTTAATATTATAGCATTACCTGCTTGTACTATATGCTCTTTTGATCTATAATTTATTTCTAGTTTGAATGTTTTTATTTCAGGCCATCGTCTTTCTAGTTTCAAAAAATTATCCATCACAGCTCATCTTCGTCAGTATATACTTTGGAAATCATCTCATATAAATGTGACATTTCATTCCTGTCAAATTAATTTTATAATTTCAAATTGTATTTGATTTGTATCTTGTGCCTCATCAACTAATATATATTTAAATTGGTTTTTGTATTTGTCTAATATATCAGGATTGTTTTCAAATAATTGTTTTGTATACAATAGTAAATCATCAAAATCCATAGAGTTTGACTCTATTAGGCTTTTTTGATATAGTTCATAAATTTTAGCAACATCTTCTTCCCATTCATTATTTACTAAATGTAAGAATTTATTTGGGTTTACTCATTCATTTTTTAAAGCAGATATTTTTCGTTTAACTTCTTTTACTTCAAGCTTATCTTTCATTCATTTTTCATTTATTATATTTTTTAATAAGCTTAAGCTTTCTCATGTATCATAAATTCAAAAATTTTTATCATATCATATATCTGTTTTATCTATTTCATGTTTTAGTATTTTTAAAAATATACTATGAAATGTTCAAACCCATTTTAAGCTTCTATTATCTAGTTTGAAGCTATTATTTCATGAAAATGAATCATCACTATATAATTCATTTGATATTTCTCATAGTCTTTGTTTCATTTCATTTGCAGCCTTATTCGTGAAAGTAACTGCAAGTATATTTAATGGGTTTATTTTTTGTTCAAATACTAAATTAGCAATTTTATATGTTAGTACTCTAGTTTTACCACTTCATGCTCATGCTAGTATCAAACTTGGAGTATCTATCCATAAAGCAGCTTCAGATTGTTGTTTATTTAAATTTTCATCTATTACTTTTTTTATCATATTTTTCTGCTAAACATTAATTTATTAAATGTTTAACATAATATATAAAAATTTATTAAATTCAATAAGTTATCATCTTGTTTTTTTATAAACTTGCTCTTATATTTTCTCAAATTTCTATTCACTCATTACTAATTCAGTTTCTAATTTCTTCTGGAGATAAAAAGTGAATATAAGGGCTTTTGACTAATTTTATATATGTTTCTTCTGATACTGATACATCAAAATAGTTCCATATATATAAGGTTTCTTCTCATTCTATTCTTCTAGACATTCATTTTCAAATATAAAATCATATATATTGTTCTGCAAAATATCAAAGATCTTCTTCATTTAAAATAGTTTGTTCTTGTTCTCATATAGTTTCTTCAGTTAGTTCTTCTCTTAATTCTCTTTCTATTGAAAGTTCAAAATTATCATTATCTTCTGATGTGAATATGCTAATTATTTTATTAATTTTTTCTCTATCTACATAAAATCTTGCATCAATATCTCAATTCTCATTTCTTTCTGATCCTTTTGCTCATATTCTTTTTAGAAAATCTGTACTATATATTTGTGCTCATCATCATATGCTTGTAATTCTTTTTATTCAGTTTTTCTCTAAATCATTCTTATTTATTATTCATACTATTTCTCATTCTATTCTAGAAACTAAGTTTGACACAGAAACTCTAATATTGTTATCAAAATATTTTTCAATTGTGTCTCTAGTATTTTTCATTTTACTAATTGCACTATTTAAATTTATTTGTTATATTATATATAAAATAAATTTAAAGTCAAATTATAGTAATGAATCAGGTTCTCGGTCTATTTTGAATCATTTTTGTTGTATTTTTAATTTTCAATATGCTATATCAATAAAGTTTTCTAAATTTCTTCATTTTAATATAATATTATATCTATATTTATTGAAAGCTTTATATATGATTGCTGGAGTTGAATATATCTCAATATCTGTAAATCAAAGTTTTTCTTTTAAAAATAAGAGCTCTTTATTTAGCTCACTTATTTTATTAAAAAGTGTTTCTTCTATTTCATCTTTATACATTATTTTACATATATTATTGTATGGGGGATAATCAAAATTTTTTCTAAACTCTAATTCTTCTTTCTTGAATTCTTCAAACTTTTGTGTTGCTGCATACTTTATGCTATGACTATCAGTATTAAAACTTTGTATTATGAAATTGCTACAGTTAATATTTTTAATTCCTTCATATAGAAATAAAAAATTTTTATATGCTGAATTAAAATCAGGAAGGTTTAATCCTAGGTCAGCATTTAAAAAAATGATTAAATCGAAATCTACCTTTTTAATTCTAGATAGTATAGATGTTCATATAATTATATTGTTTTTCCCTAAGTTGTTAATTAGGTTTTTTGCTTTAGAGTTTGAATTTACTGTTTCAGACTGTACAATAAACGAATTTATGTTAAAATCTTTTTTTAATATTTGTTGTATTCTTTCTGTTCAATATCAATATTTGTTTATTTCATATGATCAACAATTTGAGCATTGACCCTCTTCATTATATTGAGTTTTGCATATATGGCATAATCAAAAATAATTTCCATTATTATCTAAATGATATGCAATTGGTATATCGCAATTACTACATTTAGGTATGTTTCAACAATCATTACAAATAATTCATGTACTAAATCACTTTTTATTTACTATTATTCATATTTTTTTATTTTGATTAATATATTTCTTGATTCATTTCCAAGCAATTTCTGAAAATGTTTTATTATTTTCTTTAGTCATATCTATTAAAAATACTTTTTTATTATTTTTTTCAATTAATTCATAATTCATTTAATAAATATAATTTCTAAAATTTTATTATATATAAATAAATTTATATAATATTTCAATCTTATATTTTAATTAAGTTGAATTTAAGGTAAACAATTTTTTGTTGATTTTTATTTATATATAAATATAAGATCCCTTACATTTAGATTCTAATAAAATATTAATGAAAAAATTAACATTATTAATACTATGAAGTTTTAGTTTATTCTTAGTTGCTTGTACTTGAGAACCTATGGACCAATGATTAGATGAATGAGACGAAGGTACAGATTTTGAAGCAGAATTTGATGATACATGAGCTGACGATTGAATGTGAACAGATGAATTTGATGATACATGAGCTGACGACTGAATGTGAGGTGAAGATATAGAGGTAGAATTTGAAGAACTAGATGAAGCTATGGAGGAAGAAATGGAAGCTGATTATGAAGATGATATGGATGATGTAGAAGTAGAATTTGATTTTGAATAATTTAAAATATTATTTTAAATTTAAAAAGAAGTAGATTTATCTACTTCTTTTTAAATTTGACAAAATCATATCTCTTGTATATAATTTTATTACCAAAGATAATACAAATATATTTATTTTTTACTTTATATTTATGAATCAATTTCTTTCAAATAAATTTTATGATATAATTTGAAATATACTAAAATTTGACATTTCAGATATTCATGTCATTGAATGAGATGATATATATGTTAGAAAAAAATCATGAGAAATGATACAAGTTAAAAGTACTTCAGTAAGTCATGATGAAATATATGGTTTTTTACATAATATATTATCTAATAATCAAGTTGATAGTTTAATTGAATGAACTGAAATTGATTCTTCTTATTCTATACATTGATATAGATTTAGAATTAATGCATATAAATCAACAACTTGAATAAATCTAGCTCTTAGAAAACTTAATTCGAACCCTCCTTTTATGGAGGACTTATGATTTAAGCCTTATATTAAAGATAGAGTTCTTTCTAAATCTAGATGATTAATACTAGTTACCTGACAAACATGAAGCTGAAAATCAACATCTCTAGCTTCTATGGTAAATGAAATAAATATGAATCAGTCAAAGCATATAATAACACTAGAGGATCCTATAGAATTTGTACATAAAAATAAAAAGTCTTTAATTTCTCAAAGAGAAATATGAAAACATAGTAAATCTTGGTCTGATGCTATTAAATATTCATTAAGACAAGATCCAGATGTGGTAGTAGTTTGAGAAATGAGAGATTATGAGACAATATCATCTGTATTAACATTAGTTGAAACATGACATTTAGTTTTTAGTACTTTGCATACAATTGATGCAGTACAAACTATAAGTAGAATAATAGATGTCTGTCCCACAAATAGGCAAAGACAAATATCAACCCAGCTTAGCTTAGCATTAGATATGGTAATATCTCAGTCCTTAATTAAAGTAAACTGAGAAGATAGAAGGATCCCGGCAAGAGAGGTTTTGATTAATACAAATGCTATATCTAATAATATTAGAGAGTGAAATCTTGCACAAATGTTTTGAATAATGGAAACAAGTGTTAAACATTGAATGCATACACTTGATCAAGATATTGCAAGACTTGTTTGTGATAAAAAGGTATTGTTAGATGATGCTTTAGCATATGTTAGAGATTATGATACCTTTAAGAATTTATTAAAGTATTACTCAAAGTCAAATGTGTGAATTGAATAAGTTTATTAAGTCATATTGAGAGAAGCTTGAATTTAAGAAATGAGATTATATTTTTCATCAGTGAGACTCTGATGATAATTTATATTTTATTAATTTTTGAAGAATATTATTGTTAAAAAATTGAAAATGAATTTTTACAGTTTCAGATTGAGAAATTGTATGAGAAAAGAGTTTTATAGAATGAATAAAAAAGCCATTATCTTGAAAAGTTATGTCTGAAAATGCTATTGTATATAAATTAAATTCTTCAAGTTTAGCTTCTTTAGATAAGACAAAACAAATTGATTTTTATAGATCTCTTTCTTTATTCATATCAAATAGGGTTTATAATATAAATGAAATACTTTACAATATTACAAATATAAATTCTAAAATTATTAATTTTAAATCTAAAGCTAATACTTTTAATAATGATATTTTTCAGCATTTATTTTCTTGACTTATTGATGTTGACGATTTCTTTCTTCTTAAAGATTTTGAATGAGAATATCAAAAAGTATTGTCCAATAGTATGTTTAATGAGAACTTAAGTAATATCTTAGATGCTTTAAAAGCAAATAAAAATAATATAATTGTATGAGAAGGCTTGTTATATTTTAAATCTTGAGATTATATATATTTAATATTTTGAGAAAAAATTATTAATGATTATATTGTTTATAATACAATATCGTATTGTTTACCTTTATTCACATTTTTGGCAGAATCTTTTGAAAATAACACTGTAGATAAGTTTTTAAAAATGTTTAAATAAAAAATGTCTTGAAAAAAAATTGCAGTAATAATTTTATTTTGATTTTTTACCTTTATTGCTATTTGGTTATGAATATTGCAATATTTTTTATCTTGATGAGATGAAGACTTATCTAATAAATCTGCTGATATTTCATCAGCAATGAATGAAGAAGATAACGAATCTATAGCTGAACAGCCAGTGCAACAATATACATGAAATAAATCATTTGATGAAATATCTATACATATGCCATCTAAATTTAATAACAATTGATTTAGAATAATCAAAAGAAATCTTGAGAAAAATTTATCTTGAGATTTAAATCTAGTTTTATATGATAATAAATATGAATATAAGGATTCATTATTTTCTACTTGATATAAAGATATGGATATTTTTATTGTTAACTCTCTTTGGTTAGACTCTTTTGTAGACAATACTTATTCATTTGAGTTAGCAGATAGTTCTATCAAATCCTTATTTAATAGTATTTTCTATGATATATTAGATGATGATAATTACAGTTATATACCTTATTTAATAGATCCTTTTGTAACTTTTACAAATAAAAATTCATACTGGAATAATATATCTGAACTTGAGTTTCAAGATATCAAAAGATATGTACTTTTAAATTCATGATGAAATACAACAATTAATATATGATTGTGACAAAATGATATTATTGCAAATAGGAGAGGAGTTAATTTAGATTATTACTGATCTCTACTTAATATGATTTTTTCTTGATTTTTTGAAACTGATAATGAAGATTTTATAGAATTTTTAATAGATATTTGAACTGATGATATTTATAAATGATGGGATATGCAACAAACTTACTCTCTTTATAATAATTTAGATTGTAAAACTGATTCTTGTTTATTCAAAAAATGACATAATGATTTAATGTTTTGAAATTCTTCAAGTTTAGCAAATTTTTGAGATTTTGATGATTATAATATTTTTAATAATCCCTTTTTTACTAGTGATTATTATCCTGTGCAAACTTGGTGATTTATGATAAATGAAAATATAGAAAGTGAGATTCTTGCTCTTGAATTTGTACAAGAATTTATAGATTTATGAGCATCTTGAAACAGATTTTTTTATGATAATTATATGTTTTCAGCTTTTAATAATATTTTCTATGATCAAAGTTTTGATTGGGATTATTCTTGAATAAAGTCTTATCAATGAAGGTATAAAACTGTAATCTCAGAACATGATATGTACAAAGATATATTATCATCAAGAGAGTTGTTGCAATTTATTAGGTGAAATATGAGTTTTAATTCATTTATTGAGAGCCTTTAAGTTTAAGATCTTTAAATTTACTTTCTATTGTTTTATAATTATCCTCATGGTTTAGTAACTCATTATTTTCCATTTTATTCTTGATTCAGTGATTTATTATGTTTTTTTGGTCTTCTATCTGAATCATTAAATTTTTTTTATCTTTATCTTTTATCTTGGATTCTTTTATAGATTTTTCAAGATTATTGTAGTTTTTTATGATTTTTTTTGCTTCTTTTTTGCTTACATTTTTTCTATTTATTTTTATATATATGATGATACTTATTAAAAGTAACAATAGTATTAATCATAAATAAATAGCTATTTCTTCATTGTCTATATTTATCATTTATATTTTATTTATATTAACTCATAAATTACTAAGTTTTTTATCTATATTTTCATATCATCTTAAAATTATTTCTTCTTGCATAATGTATGTTGTTCATTTTGCTATTATTCATGCTAACAACATTGCTCATCATCATCTAAGATCAGTTGTACTTACATATCATCATTCTAGGTCTTGTTTACCAATAATTATTACTTGATGAGGATTTAATATTTCTAATTTTGCTCATAGATTTTCAAGCTCAGCTAAATAAGTGAATCTTCACTCAAATAAAGTTTCATGTATTTTACTTATTCAATTAGCTTGAGTCAGTAATACTCAAAATATTGATTGTAAGTCAGTTGGAAATCAAGGGAATATGCAAGTTTGTAGTTTTATGCTTTTGTAGTTTTTTATATTTTTTGAATTTACAGTAATAGTTTCTTTGTCTATTATATCATAGTTTATTCATATGCTATCTGCAATTGAAAATACTGCAGTTAGGTCATTTGTATTGCATCATTTTATAGTAATTTCACTATTTTCTACACAAGCTCATATTGCAAAAAATGTTCATGCTTCAATATAGTCTCATATTATTTTGAATTCATCTTTTTCTATATTAATTTTTCATGGTTTTATTCTTATTGTATGATCAAATTCTATATTTATTTCTGCTCAAATATTTCTTAGAAATTCTATCAAGTTTATAACATGTGGTTCTATAGCAGCTTGTTTAATTTTTACTTCATAATTTATGTTTGAAAATGCTAAATAAGTTAAAAGGCTTTCTGTAGCTGTAACACTAAATTCTTTGAGTATGATTTCTTTTTTTGCTTTTCCTTCTATTTGATAGCTTTTAAATCAATTTTCTACAATTTTTATACCTGCCTGTTCTAATGCATCATCAAATGTAGATGTTGGTCTTTTACCGATTTTACATCATCAAGCACTTTTAAATTTAACTTTTCAAAACTTTAATAATCACCATGGTATCAATAAAATAGAAGATCTTATTTTTTCTGCTTCTTTTATTGTAAGGTCTAGTTCATTTTTATTTTTATTTTTTGATATACTTATTATTTCTTCTAGTACCTTTACATCATTTATTTGAGGTTTATTAATTAGTTTAATTTTATTGTCAAGTAATATATTACTTGCTATTATAGGAAGAGCTGCATTTTTGCTTCATGAAACTTCTACCTCTCACGAAAGGTTTTTAGATTCTTTTACTTTAAACATTTTTAAATATGTAATTATTTAAATTTATATTTTTGTTATTTTTTCCAAGATTCATTTAGCATCAAATTTTGTATTTTCTCGTATATATTCTTCTGATTGTGTACTTATGCTTCTATCTGGTGTTATTGTTGCTATTTTAAGATCTATCATTCATATATCCCAAAGTTGTGATTTAATTTTATTTATTAAATTTAGATTTTCCAGTTGATCTACAATAATAATTAATTTTTCTGTTCTTTGTAAACTCTCTAGTATTTCATTTTTTAATTTGAAATTATAATCTAACACAGCAAAAACATCATAATTTTTTCAATCTCCCCTTAGTATTTCAGTAAACTGTATGCTATCTTGTAATATACTAGCTCAGATTAATATTGTTCAATTGTCTCACATTAATCAGTATTCTCTAAGTGATATAATACTTTCATCATTAGATATACTAGCATCCTCATCTTTTGCTATATTTCAAACAAGTGTTTTTTGAGGTATTCTAATATATTTTTGTCACTTTTTACTCAAGAATGAAAAAAATGTTATGAAGTCATAACTTTCTTTAATTTCAATATCATAATTTAATAAACTTGATATATCATCTGCTTCTATTATTTTTTTGTTTAATGCAGAACTTATTCAAGCTCATAAATTTATGATAGTAAAATTTTTATTTTTTTCTTTTGCCTTTTTGATGAAAGGTGTAAGATAGTTTATATTTAATTTATCTAATACTATTAGTATGTTTTCATGTTTCTCTAGTTTTGATATCAATTTTCAGTTTATTGAAAAATCATATCATAGCTTATCTAATGTTGATATATTCATATTTTTGTATTCACTTTCTTGTTCTTCTGGTAAGTTTTCATATATGATACAATCAAATATTTTTTTATCTGATAAATTTTTTAATATTAGTCATTCTCTAATATATTTTATTACATCTATCTCATTCATAATTTATAGTTTGTTAATAGTTTTAAATCTTCATTATTTCATACTTAATTGATTTTTTTTCAACCATATTTTTTATTGATTTTTCATTTTTATTCAAGTTAGATTTTCAACTTTTAATCTCTAAAAATATTATTTGTTTTAGTTTTCATTCACTTAATCAGTCAAAAATAATATAATCTATTCATTTTCATATAAATACTAGATCTTTATAGTTATACTTAAATTGTGGTAGTATAGGAGCAATTTTTTCATTTACATGTCACAAGATTACTGACTTAGACTTTCAAACTGCATCTTTTCTTATTTTTCTACTATTTATCCAAAAATAAAACTTAGCAATCATGTATCAAAATATTAATCAAATAATTATTCAGGCTATTAATAATACTAAATTCTCGTTCATAAAACTATAATTTAATCTATATAAAGTATATCTTTAATATATAATATATAACTATTATCAAGCATAAATATTTGTTGACATTTAATAAAACTTAATTATATTACTTATTGCTACCAATTTTGGTAGCGATTACTTAAAGGAGAACATATGGAAGAAAAGACCAATAATGCTTTTCTCACAGCTATTGAGCTGAGAGATATGGAGGAGAGTAGTCTTAGACAGCTGCTCGAAGAGGGTGTCAGATTGTCCCCCATTGCTGAAAAATTAGCCAAAAAATGGGGTTGGATCTGACCTTGCTAGGTTATACCTAGCAAAAAAAGCGCTAGGTTTATCCTGGCGCTTTTTATCTTGAATAAAAACTTATCTTGTATAATATAATTTTATACTTTATAAATAAACTTTATAATATGGAAACTAATTATATTTGGCATAACTGAAAATTTATTGAATGGAATGAATCTTTACAACATACAGTAAATCATGCTTTACACTATTGAACTTGAGCTTTTGAATGAATTAGGCTATATGATACTAAAATTTGACCAAGAGCTTTCAGGCTTACAGACCACATAAAGAGACTTTTTTATAGTGCTGATGTATTAGGTTTAGAAGTTGGCTATAGTGTTGATGAGGTCTGTCAAATAATTAACAATTTAATTAGTAAGAACTGAATTTATAATTGATATATTAGACCTATTATTTGGCACTGATATTGAAAAATGTGATTAAATCCATCTTGAGCAAATACAGACTTTGTAATATCATTGTGGAATTGGTGAAAATATTTAGAAAATGCTTCTGTTAAAGTAAAGATTTCTAATTTTATTAGGCCTCATCCTAGCAGTTTAGTAATAGATGCTAAACTTTCTTGATATTATATAAATAGTTATTTTGCAAATAATGAAGCTAAAAATTTATGATATGATGAAGCATTATTACTTGATTATAAATGAAATATAGCTGAGTGACCATGAGAAAATATATTTTTTATAAAATGAGATAAGCTTATTACACCAAATCTTTGTTCAATATTACCATGAATTACAAGAGATACGGTTTTGAAATATATTTCCAAAGAATTTAATTTAGAACCTGTTGAGTTTGATATAAAGCCTTCAGATTTATCTTGATTTGAAGAAGCTTTTTTCGTAGGGACAGCAGCAGAAGTAACTCCTATAGCAAAAATAGATGACTTAGATTGAAATAGTATTAATTATAAAACTATGTTTTGAAGCAAAATTGCAAATTACTATAAAGATTTGGTTTCTTGATACATTGAAAAATATAAGTTTTTGCTTTATTAGTTAATTTTTTCTTGAAAAATTTTGTAGCATCCTTATATTTTAGGTGCTATGTATGTTTATTATATTAATAAATGAATTTAATTTTTAATATTTTGATAGTAGATGTTTGATTTTGATCCAAATAAAAATTATTATGAAATCTTATGAGTAAGTGAAGATGCAAGTGAAGATGAAATTAAAAAAGCATTTAGAAAATTAGCAGTAAAATATCACCCTGATAGATGATGAGATGCTGAAGAGTTTAAAAAGATAAATGAAGCTCATCAGGTGCTTTCTGATAACCAAAAAAGACAACAATATGATGCATATAGAAAAGGTTGATATACTTGATGATTCTGATGATGAGGTTTTGGTTGATGAACAACATTTGATGTTAATGACATTTTTTGAGATATATTTGGAGATGTTTTCTGATGAGCATGATGAGCAAGGGCTTGAAGTAGGCCTAGAAGATGAAGTGATATTCAAGTTTCTATAAAAATATCGTTTAAAGAAGCTTATTCATGAGTTTCAAAAGAATTTAAATATAAGAGAATGGATTCTTGTAATACTTGTTCTTGATCTTGAGTTGCTCCTGATAGTAAAAAAGAAACTTGTAAGAACTGTAATGGTAAGTGAGTTGTAATTCAACAACAAAGAACACCATTTTGAGTTATGCAAACTCAGTCAACTTGTAATGTATGTTTTTGACAATGAGTTACAAATTCTAAACCATGTTGAGATTGTTCTGGTAAGTGACTTGTTGAGAAAGAAGAAAAGATAAAAGTAGATATACCTTCGTGAATTAAATCATGAGAATTCTTAAGAGTTCCTTGAATGTGAAATTACTGAAAAAATTGATGACCTACATGAGACCTTTATGTAAAAGTTCTTTATGAAGAAGATCCTAATTTTTCTAGATCATGAGATGATCTTATTTATAATGCTCAAATTCCTTATTATGATGCAGTATTGTGATGAGAAGTTTTTGTACCTCATCCAGATTGAGAACTTAAAGTAAAAGTGCCCAAATGAACTCAAGTAGGTGAAAGAATTGTTGTTTCCTGAAAATGATTTTGAAAATGATGATTTTGAATATGGAATAAAAAAGGTGACTTGGTAGTTGTACCTAAGATAATACTACCTAAAAAATTATCAAAAGAACAACAAGAATTATTTGAAAAACTTAAAAAATTATCCTAAATATTTGACATATATTATAAAATATATATAATATTAAATACCTGGTGGAGGTGCTTATATTGAATAAAAAAATAAACTTTAAAATAAATTTTGATATTGAAAAATATCAAAATTTTTTTAATATAAAAATTAAATTTAATTAAATAAAAATATAGTTTTGTATAATAATATATATCTATTTACAGGTGAGGAGAGGTTTTTGCTTTATAAAGAATTAAATAGATGGAAATCTGTTTTTTCAAAAAAGTATTGATCAGAGAATATAAGTGTTTATCAGTTATGAGAGCATTCATATTCTGATGTTAGATCTTGAATTTTTTCTTGATGATTATTTTCAGAAAAAAGACTTGTAGTATTGTTTTGAGCTCCTAAAGATTCACTAAATATTGTATCTAGTGATACTTTGGATCAATTATCAAATGATTTGGAAACAAATTTATCAGCTATCTCCTCTGATACAATTCTGATTCTTGTATCTTTTAAGCCTGATAAAAGAACTAAACTATATAAATATTTGCAAAAAAATATTAATATTAAAAGTTTTGAAAAAATTAAATTACCAACTATAAAAAAATATGTTAAAGAATTTTTTGCTGATTATAGTGTTTCATCCGATTTTATAGATTATTTTATATATACTGTTTGAAGAGATTTATTTTTATTAGAAAATGAAACAAACAAAGTTATTTCTTATTGCAAAAGCAAATCAATTCAGCCAAATAAGGAAATTGTAGATGATCTTATTTTTTCCTTTGCTAAAATAAATCCATTTGATCTTTTGGATAAAGTATTTCTTGATAAAAAAGAGTCTATTAAAATTATTGATTCACTTAAGAAACAATGAGATGAAATTTTTCAACTTTTTTGAATGCTTTATTGGTGACTTAAAGTTGCTTTGAATTTAATAGATGAATATGAATCTTGAAATACAGATCAAAAAAGAATTGCTTCAAATTTATGATTACACCCATTTGTTGTTTCCAAAAATCTTAAAATAATACAAAAATTAATCTCTAAAAAAGAAGAAATTAAAAAGTTTTACTCAAGTTTGATACAATTAGATTTTTCAATAAAATCTTGAAATATACCAGATTATTTGTTTTTCTTGGAGCTGAAAAAGATTATCTACAATACTAACTAAGTATTATTTTATTATTATATTTTTAATTTTTGATTTGTTTCAGAATTTTTCAAAGTTGTTGTTTATATCTGATATAATTTTTTCTTTTGACTTAAATATTTCTGATCAATAAAAAATTGGTTTTACCTTTATTATTAAAATATCATTTTTGATTTGTGATTTTATTTCAACACTATTTCAAAGATGTTTTTTTATAACACTACTACATAGATATCATATAGATATAGAGTTTATTTTTTTATGTGAAAGCCTTTCGTTTAATTTTGTTTTAAGATCAATCATTCTTTAGTTTATTCAGTTTTAAATTGATTTATAAAATAAATAATTAATTTAAAAAATCAAATAATATTGAACTTTTAAATTAATTTATTATAATGATGTTTAACTTTAATAAAAAAATAATAAAAATGAAAATTTTTTATCTTTTATTTCTTTTGTTTATTAACTTTTTCTTTTCTTTTTCTTATTGACAATCTTCTTATTATATAATACCTCAAGCCGGTACATGAAGTGAAGATATGTGAGAAATGGTTAGGTCAATATGAGAAATAAGTCCAGCTGAAAGAGGGGAATGAATTACCGTGCGGACAAAGTATAATGAATCTTATGATGAAATTCATGAAGATTTGTGAGCTCAATTTGCAACTTGAATTATGAGTTGGGATACTATATTAAATTTTGCCGCACATTTGGTAGCTTGGATGTCCCAAATTGGTTTGATTATCTGAGCTGCTATGATTATATATTCTTGATATATATATGCAAGTTCAGTGTTTACTTGAAATGCTACTAAATGAGCAGATCCAGTGAAAAATGCTATAATATGAATATTAATAATAATATTTTCATATGCTATAATAAGAATAATAACTGAAATGTTCTTATAAATTTATTTTAATTAATATATAAATAATAATGAAAATTGATACATCCAATGTAAAAAAATGAACAATATTAAATATTAACTGAAATTTATATAGGGTAGTTGATACTTCTCATACTCATACTTGAAGATGAAGTGCTACTTATTGATTTAAAGTTAAGAATATTGTAGATGGTTCAACAAATACATTCACATATAAATCTTGAACAACTTTAGAAAGTGAGGAAGTGATAACAAAAAATGCTCTTTATTTATATAATGATTGAGATACATATTCTTTTATGGAAAATGACACTTCTGAAATACATGATATTTCAAAAGAAACTATTGAAGATGTTATACCTTATTTGAAAGAAAACTTAGATGTTTATCTTATGGTTCATAATGATTGAGTTATTTGACTGATACTTCCAGCTACTATAGAATATACTATATCTGAAACTGCTCCTGGTGTAAGATGAGATAGGGCAACTGCTGCAAAAAAGCCTGCAAAATTAGATAATTGATTAGAAGTTATGGTTGCAGAACACAAAAAAGAATGAGATACTGTTGTTCTAAATACATCTACATTGGAAGCAAAATAATATTTGATTTTAGTTTCCATTTGAATATAATTTAAGTATTTAAAGATTAAAATAATATACTATGGCAAATAGTGAATTACTAGAAAAAGAAAATTCGAAAGTAGCAAAATGAAAGAAACAGGATTCATTGTACAATACTGAAAATATGTTAAATATATCTGAGATAAGATGAAATACATTAATACTTAAAGATTGATGATTAAGATCAATTATAAAAGTTTTTTGATTAAATCTAGATTTAAAAAATTCTGATGAACAAGAAATTGTATTAGAGCAATATAAAAGGTTTATAAATTGATTAGACTTTCCTATACAAATATTAGCTCGTAGTACATATTTAGATCTTACAGATTATATTAATTTTGTATCTCAACAGGTTGGTTCTATAGATAATGATGTATTGAAATGGCAATGAGAAGAATATGCTAATTTCTTAGAAAATATTAATTCAAAGCAATGACTTATATATACAAAAGAATTTTATATAGTTGTTCCTTATTATTCTTGATTAGATGATACAAATGAGATATCAAAACCTTGGTGGAAAAAAATTATGTGAATACTTGATTCAAAAGAAACTCCTGAAAAAATTGTATCAAGATATAGGTGATTTGTAAAAAATAAAAAACATCTTGATACTAGATGTAATATAGTTATGGAGTGACTTAGATGAATATGAGTATTTTGTGAGAGATTAGAAGTATCTGATATTGTATCATTGTTGTTTAAAGTATATAATCCTAATTCTCATAAAGAACAATCAGAACCTGTTAAATAAATTTAAAACTTAATAATTACTTAATATGTCAGATAAAAATCAAATACTTAGTGAAGCATTTAAAAATATTGAAAAAGAATTTTGAAAGTGATCAATAATGACACTTTGAGATAATATTGATTATTGAAAGATTAGTACTTTTTCAACTTGATCATTTGTACTTGATACTATATTAGGTTGAGGTTATCCTAATGGTAGAGTAGTGGAAATATACTGACCTGAAAGTAGTGGTAAAACTACATTAGCATTACATGCAATATCTGAAATGCAAAAAAAGTGAGAAATGGCTGCATTTATTGATGCTGAACATGCTCTTGATCCAGAATATGCAAAAAAATTATGAGTTAATACATCAGATTTAATTCTTTCTCAACCAGATTATTGAGAACAAGCATTACAAATAGCTCAAGAACTTGCTCAAACTTGAGTTATAAAATTAATAGTTATTGATAGTGTAGCAGCTTTAGTTCCTAAAGCTGAAATTGAATGAGATATGTGAGATAGTCATATGTGATTACAAGCTAGACTTATGTCACAATGACTTAGAAAATTAGCTTGAGTTCTTTCAAAGACATGAACTACAGTAATTTTTATAAATCAAATAAGAAGTAAAATTTGAGTTATATTTGGAAGTCCTGAAGTTACATCGTGATGAAATGCTTTAAAATTCTTCGCCTCTCAAAGAGTAGAAATTAGAAGATGAGAAAAATTAGAAGAAAATAAAGAGCAAGTTTGATATAAGGCAAAAATAAAAGTTGTTAAGAATAAAATTGCTCCTCCATTTAAAAATACTGAGCTTGTTATAAAGTTTAATAAATGAATTGATACTGAACTTGATTTGATTGAAGCATGAATGTATTTTGAATTAATATCCAGATCTGGAGCTTTTTATACTATATGAGACAAAAAAGTTCAATGAAAAGATAAATTAGTTGAACTACTTAAAGAAGATAAAAATATATATAAATTATTAGTTGATTGAATCAAAGAAAAAGTTAAATTAGATAAAAAATAATATAAAATGAGAAATGGATGATGAATGATAGATCAAAAAACTATTGATAATATTGAAGATGTTATTGAAAAAGCATGGGATAAGAAAGATTATATTAGATGTTATAATACATCTAAATATCTTTTGTCTTTGGATCCAGATAACAAACTAGCAAAAGAATATATGGATATACTGTCTTCAGTTGATTTGAAGTTTGAATATATAAAATATGCTAAAAAGTTTCAGCAAAAAAGTTATTTTTATATAGTTTTCTCATTTTTTGTATCTTTAGCTTTTTCATTTCTTTTTGTAGAAGATTATTTTATGGATTATATAACTCCATATATCGAAGAAATAGTGCCAATTTATTTTTGGTATAATTATGTATTTTGGTTTATATTCTTTTTTATATTTTTTAGCTTTTTTAAAAGCTTATTTAATTTCATTATCAACAAATCAACTTCAATGTCTATTAAATGAGAAGATTCTTAATAACTTTTAAGTGCTTTTATTCTATTTTCAATACTAGGATGAGTGCTAAACATATTATGAAGAGATGCTTTATCTCATAATGGATCTTCTATACACATATTTGCTATATTTTCTTCTTTTAGTGTATTTACTTGTGGCTTTCTAGATATTTTTTCTAATGCTGAAATCATAGCATAGTTATTTTTGGTGAGCTCTACAGCTCAGGCATCTGCTAGATATTCTCTTTTTCTTGATACAGCAAATTTCATAATAGGATACACTATACTTCATAGTATCAAAAGAGCTAATCATATAAAAAACATTACTAACTTTGCTCTTCAATCTCATCTTCTAGAAAAAACAAGGGATCTAAAAATTATATATCATATTGTTGATATAATTCAAATAAAGATAACTATTACAGTCATGATTAAATTATCTTTATTTATTATATGACTTAATTCGTGTGCAGCTACTGCTTCAATTTCATCTCTATCTAATTTATTTATTAGTCATCTTGTGAATACTATCCATGAATTTTTAGCTTCTCGACCTACAGCAAAGGCATTCATTCACTTGTCCTCTATAATTCATATGTTTGGAGTTGCTAGTCACCTTGATATACAAAGGTTTTCTACTATATTATAAATCTCTGGTTCTTCTTTTCTTGTTATTTCTTTAGCTCAAGAAAATTTAAATAAAATTTGTTTATTAAACCAAAAACTTATTAATAGCCAAATTAATAAAATTGGTCATAATATATAGAATATACCTATAGTTTCATCTAGAGGGTAGTTTGATCAAGTAAGTAAAAATACTAAAAATATAGTTCAAAATAATAATGCAGGAAAAAGTATGATCAATACTGTTGTTCTAAATTTGTTTGACCATATACTTGACTGTATTCACTTGTACATTTTTTATTATTTTAATTAAAACTAATTTCAGGTGCTTTATTCAATGTTTCTCTATCTTCAACTTCAAAGTATTCTTTCTTTTTGAATGAAAACATTCATGCAATAATATTTTGAGGGAATATTTCTACATAAGTATTAAGTTCTTTAGTAGAGTTATTAAAGTATCTTCTTGCAGCTGCAAGCTTATTTTCTATATCTGACATTTCATTTTGCATTTGTAAAAAGTTTTCGTTTGCTTTTAAGTCAGGATAAGCTTCACTTACAGCAAATAAAGATTTTAATGCTCATTCTAACATATTACCTGATTCAACTTTTTCATCAACAGTATTTGAATTTAAGAATTTTGTTCTAGCTTCAGTAACCTTTTCTAGAGTTTCTCTTTCATGTTTCATGTATCATTTAACTGTTTCTAACAATTGAGGAATCAAATCCGCTCTCATTTGTAATTGCACATCAATGTCAGCAAAACTATTTTCTCTATTGTTTCTTAATGTAACTAATTTATTGTATATTACAATTGTATATATAACTAAAATTCAAATTACAATTAGTGCTATATGTGTTGTTGTCATTTTATTTTCTAATTTATATTATAAAACTTATTTAATTTCTTTACTAGATTGTATTATCTCGTCTATCAATCAGTATTTTTTTGAAGTTTCAGCATCCATAAAGTTGTCTCTTTCAACATCTTTTTCTATTTTGCTTATTTTCTGTCAAGTGTGTTTTGCAAGTATTCAATTTAGTATCTTTCTAGTTTTAACTATATGTTCTGCATGAATTTGTATGTCTGATGCTTGTCATTCAACTCATCAAAGTGGTTGGTGTATCATTACTTCAGAGTTTGGTAATGCAAATCTTTTTCATTTTGTTCAAGCAGTCAATAGTATTGATCACATGCTTGCAGCCATTCATGTACAAACTGTTGCAATATCACAATTTACATATTGCATTGTATCATAAATAGCCATTCAAGATGTAACAACTCATCCAGGTGAGTTTATATACATAACTATATCTTTATCAGGATCTTGTTTTTCTAAAAATAACAACTGAGCAATTATTGAATTTGCCATATTGGGCTCTACTTGAGTTCATACAAATATTATTCTATCTTCTAAAAGTCTAGAATAAATATCATATGCTCTTTCTCAATTAGAAGTTTTCTCTATAACTGTAGGTATTATCATTCATTTTCTTTTAAGTTATCTAAAATTAAAGAATATTATCTTTAAATTGCAAAATATAATAAATAATTTATAATAAAATTCAACTTGAAATCTAAATATAAAATCTATAATAATGAATATATTTATATTTAAATAAAATATTATAATAATGAAAAAAATAATATCCCTACTAGTAATTTGAGTTTTTTTATCTTCAAATGTATTTGCACTTTATGATAAAATAGATGAAAGTGAAGCAAGATCTTTAGATATGCTTTCTAAAACATATGAAAGTTTGAAATCTGAATATGAGTCATCTATTGATAGTATTTCAGACAAAAAAAATTATAAAATACTTAAAAGTTTAGGTGAAATCAATTTTGACAATATAAATAGCTCTTTAATTGATTCTTACTTTAATTATGAAGACTATATTATTGACTCTTATTCTGATTTAACTAGAGATTATAGATCATTAGCTAGACAATACGACCATTCAATCATAGATGAAGATCAATATGAATCAGAAAAATCTAAATTAGATAGAGATATACAACTTCTAAGCTGAGATATATATGATGATGTAGATTTATTTTATAATACTTACTTAGAAGATATTGAATCTATTGAGTCGGACTATTTAACTTATGTTGATGAAAATAGTTCACTTATATGAGATGTTGAGTCTAATTTAGATGATATTTCCGCTTTTTACTCTCAATTTAGTAAACTTTATGATAAAGTTGATTTAGTAAATTCTGTATATGTTTGATCTTCAGCAACAATTCATGATTTTGTTGATAGATTTGAAGAAAGAACTTCAGGCTCTATGTCTTGATCTTTGGAATCAATAATTTCTTCAAATTATTCAAGATATTCAAATTTGAAAAATGTCTCTTGAGATTCTATACAAGAAAGAAAGCAAATATTGTTAGATAATTATTCAAGAGATTTAAATAATCATTTTGAAAACTTAATAGATTGATTTTTTGATGAGTCTGTTTATTCTGAAATATTAGAATATAAAGAGTATATTGATTCTAACTATTTTAATGATGATGAATCTTATAATTACTCTAATATAGTAGATATGGATATATCTAGACTAGAAGACAAGATTTATGAAACAAATTCTCAATTATCTAAAATAGAATCAAGATTAGAAGATTTTGATAATGCCGATGATTATGATTCAATTAGAGAATCACTTTTATCTTCTTCAGAAAAATTTTATAAATCAGAACTAGAATCTAAAAAAGAATCATTAGAATCTTTTATAGATAGAGAAATTGAATTTCTTACTTTAAAATCAAGTAGACAACTTGACTCATATAATTCTATTATTAGTGATATTGAAGAATTGGAGTCTTTATCCTATAATGAGAGAATTTCTAAAATAGATTCTATAGTTTCAAGCATAGAATCTAGAGTTGATGATTTTGTTGATTTTGAACTTAAGGCTGATCTTGAAGACAAAAAATGGCAGCTGCTAGTAGATCAAATTGATTACAAAATAAGGGATAAATGACTTACAAGATTTAATATACAATATCAAAATATTGAGGACTTATTATTAAATATTTTGAATAATATGAGTGAAGAATCTTGAGATGCAGAAAGGTTTGAAGAAAGAGTTGAAGAAGCTATTTTAAGAGCCGATGAATTATTACTTTCATGATCATTGTCTGCCAGAAATGAATATCAACTATTAAGAATTAAACAATCAATGATAAGATTCTTATATCTATAGTGTTTTAAAAATAAAAATAAACTATGAAATTTAATAAGTGATTTACTCTGTCTGAAGTTTTAATAGTTTCTGTTATATTATCTTTGGCAGTAGTTACAATATTGTGATTGTATATGAATATGATGTCAACTAGAGTGGAGGTTCAAGCAAGACAGAGTTTAATAGAGAATTCTTATTTTATGATGGAAAGATTGAATGTCTTACTATCAGACTTTTCAATTGATTATGAAGAATATTTTAATAGAAGAGTAGTTTGATGCTATTGAGACAATTACTGAGATTCTTTTGTGTGGACATGAGATTGAGCTTGTAATAATTTTACTCATTATTGAAATAGACATTGGGATTGAGAAGAGCATAAACTTTATTCTTGTTCATCTACTGATGACAATGAAGGTGAGTGAGTGTTCGAATGAGATGCGGATGATTGGATTTGATGTTGGGATAATGATGAAATATTATGAAATCCTCAATCTTTTTGACAATATGCAGAGAATTTTATTGATATAGAAACTATATGAGATTGAGAACAAGTTGATATGTGAGCCTGACCAGATGCTATAGCTGTTAATACTTGAGTTCAAGAACTTTATTTAATATCATGAGATTGAAATCAAAGACTTTTGATAAGGAGAGCTTTGGTGGGGAGTTGAAATTATTCATGAGAATGAGTATGACAAGAAGATATAGATAGGTTGTATACATTACAAATGCTTCGTTTGAGGTGATTTGATGCATGAGAAGAACATTGTTTTGATCCAGATTGTAGTGAAGAATGAAGGCACGACTGAAATGTTGATACATGGGCATGTGATTATGCACAATGATTTGAGTGTAGTTGAGATGCAGTATGATGAGCATATTCATGATATAATTTACCAGAAGATAAAGATGATTGATGGGTAAATATATTTTCTGATGAAATAACAGTAAATGAGTGGAATATAGAAATTTTTCCAGTAAAAAAACCTGATTTAGCTCGGGATATGGATGATTATCAGCTTAGCCCATATATAAGATTAAATATTGATACAAGGCTTTATTGATGAACTTGGGCAAATAGGGTTAACCCATGAATATTAAGTGAATATTCTTTGAGTTTGCAATCAATGTTTAACACTAGAACAAAATATTAAAAAAACTCCATAACGGAGTTTTTTTATATTTTTATATACTTATTTTTTATTCTTCAATCAATTAATTTACCTACTCACATTCACATACCTAAGTATTTGATTATTAAATATTCACGATCTTTTATATTATTTTTATTTATTCTTTCTTCATCTATATATAGATCTTGTAGTTCAGCATAATCTTGCATTTCTTTGTCGTCTAATTCAATGAAGTTTTTGCTTGCTATATCTCATAATATGTTACCAAGTCAATGTAATGGTACTAGTTTGCTTGTTCATCCAAACTTTAAAATAGGTACTCCTACTTTTTCAAAATTTATATGGTCTTTAATTTCCATAAATTTTGAACTAGTTAGGTAGACCTTTTTATTTGTAGCAAAAAACATATGTTTAGATTTATTTATTTTAATTCAATAATTATCTTCAAGAAATTTAGATATTTGTTTTTGTATTCATTTTGATATATCTATTTTGAATGGATTTTTAGGGGCTATTTTATTTTCTATAACTTTATACTTATCTTTAAGTGATTTTACTTTCTTAAATTTTGCAATAAAAAAACCTCATGTATTTTGTATATGCGGTCGAAATCTGGCTATTTTTTTTGCCTCTTCTTTGTCTAATATTGTTTTCTCTTCTTCATCTTCTTCTATGCTTGAAATTCAGTATGATTTTCAATTTATTTCTACATTTTCCAATTCTATGGCTCATTTAAAGAAATCTAAAATTTTAGCAACATTTTCTTCATTTTCATAAGGATTCATTGTGCAAGTACTATATACTATAGTTCATCATTCTTTACATGATTTAATAGCAGAAACTAATAATTGAAATTGAGTTCATGATATTTTGTTTATTTCTTGTTTTTTCCAAGTTTTAAGTGAAAAGTCAGATTTAAATCAAATTCATTCTCAAGAACATGGCGCATCAACCAATATGTGATCAAATATTTCTCATAAATTTTTTCAAAAAACAAATCAGTTTAATTTTGAAACCCCTGAATTATATATTCACATTCTATTTAAATTGTGAGCTAATGTTTGTATTCTTTTTCAGTTTACATCATTTGCAATAACAAATCATGGATTTCATTCTTTATATAGTAGATAGTCTCATATTTGAGATGATTTTCATCATGGTGCTGCACTAATATCCAAAATCAAGTCTCATTCTTTTATATCTAAAAATCTTGCTGGCATTCATGCTGCAATCTCTTGGATATAAAATAATCAACTCATATGCAAAAATGATTTACCTAGTGCAAATTCTATATCTTCCCTATCTATATAATAGCTATCATTTGGTATTTTATTTGTTTTTATAAATCATGGATCTGTAATTTCCCATTTCCAATTTTTTGTTATTTCTTTGAACCTTTCTACTGATATTTTATTTAAATTTATCTTTATACTTTTTTTTAGTGGATTTCTACAAGATTCTGTAAATTTATCCAACTCATTTTTATCTTTTATTATTTTTCATATTTCATCTATGTAATTTTCGTTGATACTCATTTAATTATTTACTTATAAATCTATCCAATACTAATAAAAAATCTATTATTTTCAAGTGAAGTATTGCAAAAATTATATATAACTTTATAATAATATAATATTTATATATTAACTTTAATTGATTTTATGAAACCATGTATTGATTATGCTATGAATCATATTTATAGATTTCCCAAAACAGAGTCTCAATTGAGGACTCAGTTGTTGAAGAAATGATATTCATATGATGAGATAGAAAAGACTATAAAGTATTTAAAATCTAAAAATTTTGTTAATGATAAGAAATATGTAGAATCTTACTTTTATTCAGAATGTGTTAAAAAATGAAAACCAAGTTTTGTAGTTAAATGAAAGTTGTTTCAAAAATGAATTGACAAAAATACGATAAATGATGTTTTTGTTGAAATGGAAGATGATATCAATAAGTGAGTGAAAAATGGTATAAAAAAAGAAATTGAAAAATACAAAAATAAATGAATTGATTGATTCGATATTATTCAAAAATTAACTTCTAGATGATATTCTATTGATGATATAAAAAAAGTTCTATAAATTTGACATAAAAAAATATTTCATTAAAATCTATAATAGAAATTATTTAAAAATAAAATACAAAAATGCAAACAAATGAAAACACAAAAATGTCTCCTAAGGAGAAAAGAGCGTTTAATAAAAAATATACTATACTTTCATCAATAGTAGCATTTTTTATAATATTTTTTGCAATATTTTTATATTTTATGATGCAATTTAATAGACTATATAATTATAATAATCAAGAATTGTCTTCAATTACTTTTGAACAACAGGAATTTATAGATGAATTTAATGAAACTAGGCAGTCATATGATCGACTTTTTTCTAATATAGATTCAGTTTTTTGAACAAATTTAGCATATTATGATCCAAATGAAGTTGTATTGTCACATTCTTTGGACTGAACATCTGATTGATATTCAAAAACTATAGATGAATTTTCTAGTATTGTAAATTCTGATGATATACCTTTTATTCCTAAGAGAATTGCCATAAATGAAGAAATGTCTTCAATAATATCTGATATTAATTCTATTTCAGATGATTATGATGATGTTGCAAGAGAAATATGATGATATTCATTTGTTAATGATGAAATAAAGGAAGTTCTTCATGAAAATAATATTCAAAGAGCTATGTTATCAATTGAAGCAATAAGAATATTTGCTGCTCTTAGAGTCTTATCAAATATTGAATCTTTTGTTTCATGATTTGCTTCTTTTGTATGAATTGATGAATCTCAATCAAGTCTATATATTGAATGATTTCTTTGAAGATGAGAAAGAGACATACAAAGATTTTTAACAAATTGTTATCTTAATCCTTATGAAAATGATAGGTGTACAAGATATGAAGATTTTCATGAATATTATCAAGTATCTTGAGACTCAGATTTTGATGCATCAATATTTATTAATTTGATGACAAATGTTCTTGCTTCTCTTGAATCAGAACCTTGAATAATTTCTGTAGTACTTAATAATATGGATCACATAAGTAATGAGATATCTTTTACTGTTGAAATAAATACATTTCAAGAGGATGAACGTAGCTTAGCAAGACAATGACACTATTCTCCTCATAGTTTTATATCTAGAGAACTTATAAATTCTCTTAGGTGATCTCATTTTATAGTATGAGAGTCTATAAGTATTCCATCTATTGAAACTAGAGAAAGGAATATAAGAATAGGTTGAACTGATGAAAGTAAGTCTGTTAAATCTTCTGATTTTAGATTTACAGTACCTATACAAAGAGTTCCAGAAAGAGAGATATATGATTTTGTATATGATGATTAAAATTTATTTACTAAAACTAAAATAATGTCAGAAAAAAATAATAGTTTTGATTTCTCTTCTTTGTGAGATGATCTATGATTAGAATGAGATGAAAAAAAATCTGAAAATGAAAATGAGTTTAATGATGATACTACTAAAGAAGAATCTTCAGGATGAATGTTTTCTAAAAAAGCTGATGATAATGAATCTTCAAGTGTTTCAACTGACTTATGAGATTTAGAAAGTCAGCTTTCCTCAGATGAAGCTGGTTCAAAAGCAGATTTTTCAGAATTATCTGATTCAATTGATGATGTTCCAGAAGAAAATATAGAAGAAAATTCAGTTGATAGTCATACTGATGTAAATAAAGAAGAAGAATTGAAGTCTTTTGTTGATGGAATTTCATGAGAAGATGGTGATAATGGTAATGTTGAAAAAGAAAAAATTGATTTTAATTTTCTTAAAAAGAAATTACTTTTATTTTATAGTGAGATAAAGAACAATATAAAATACTTATTTTATGTTTTACTTGCAATTCTTTCTATACTTATAGTAATAAGTTTTTCTTATTGATACTTTGCTTATCAAAATTATCTTAATATGCATGATATGGAAAGTCAAATATTAGAAGTTGATTGAGATCTTGAAGCATCTATTGATGTAAGAGATAGGTTCTTAGAGTTTTTAGATGACGAATGACAACACTCTAGAAGTATAGAATATTTAGCTGAGTTGTATAATCATACCTATTCTGAAAGAGAAAGACTTGAAAATATATTATCTGAGATGAAAAATCCTGATTATAAGTTTATGGATAATTTATTTTTACCATCTATAAATATCTGGAAAGATACTTATACTTGAGAACTTACAGATGAATTGATGTGACAAGATTATATGGAATTAAATAATTTCATAGATACAAATTTACTTGTTAATTGGTCAGATTTTTTTAGTAATATGTGAGAAGATTTTCCGGATAATGATATAACAACTATTTCTATATGAGAAGTTGAACCTATTGATAATGATAAGTTTAGTATATGAATACAAGTAGATTTTGAAGCACCAGATAGACGTAACTTTTTAATGCTTATTGATAAATTATCTATGACTTCAAATGAAAGGAATATTGGGCTTATTAATGAATTTGTTTATAATATGTTTTTAGTTATAAAAGATAAGAGAGAAGACTATATTGATGAGATAAAAGAAGATTGAGTTATTGAAGATACTGATTATTATGATGATGAATATGATTTTATATCTCATGAAATATATGAATTGATTTTAGATTTTAATGATGAAGACTCTGATAATAGTGATATTGAAAATAGTGAATTAATTGATTCTGATATAATTAGAGCTACAATTAACTCATCAGTTTGATGTGATTATGATGCAGAGTGTTTTTACGAGTTTAGAGATAGATATAGATCTATTCCAAATCTTGCATATCCTTTAGGTGATGATTTAATTGAAGATGAACAACTAGTTGATGAATTCTTTAAGTTTTTTTCAAACTTGCAACCAATAATAAATCTTAATGATTTTGATTTTAGAAAAGTTGAAGAGTCAAGATCTGAACCAGCTCATTATGTTTGAAGTTTCAATATTGATTTTTTTTGAACTTATATGGATGATGAGGAAGTGGAAGAAATTGAATCTTTCTTATGACAAAAATGTATATGAGAAGATGAGTTTTGACATGAATCTTGAATTGATTTGGTTGAAGATAGATTAGAGTCTCATTCTCATTGAGATATAGATTTAGATTCGTCAGAGTTAAATGACTTAAATGACTTAGAAAATATATTCAATGAAATATGAAGTGAGTTTTCATGATTGCCTAATCATATGAAAGCAAAAAGATATTTTGAAATATATAGAATGCTTTATGATTGAAATTTATGTGATTAATATAATTTAAATTTAAATATAATACAAATGTCAGATACTATACAAAATTATAGGTCTCAATTAGAGGAAGCTATAGTTCAAGTTGATACCATTAAAATTTTTGATAATTTATTAACAATATGAGTGGAGATGTGAGCATCAGATATCCATATTGAACCTTTTGAGAATTACTCAAGGGTTAGGCTCAGGATAGACTGAGTTTTACAAGAGCTTATACAATATCCCAAGAATATACAAGAGACCTTAATAGCTAAATTTAAAATTGAGTCAGGTCAAATGAGGCCAGATGAAAAAAGACTTCCTCAAGATGCTAGAGTTTCTACAACAACCCTTACAAATAAAGAAATTGATCTTCGTGCTAATACCTTACCTACAGTTTGGTGAGAAAAGTTAGTTATGAGAATAGTAGATAAATCAAAGAAAGTTCCACCACTGGATGTAATGTGAATAGAATGAAAAAATAATGATATACTATATAAAGCAATAACAGTTCCAAATTGAATAGTTCTTACTACTTGACCTACTTGATCAGGTAAATCTACAACTTTATATGCTGCATTAGACTATATTAATCAAGTAGATGTTAATATTACAACATATGAAGATCCAGTTGAAAATAAAGCTGACTGATTAAACCAATCTCAGGTGAGAGCAGATATATGATACTCATTTGCTCAATGACTAAGAGCAGCACTTAGACAGGATCCTGATATAATAATGGTATGAGAAATTAGAGATGAAGAAACATTGGAAACAGCAATGGAGGCAGCTATGACATGACATCTTGTTTTTTCTACAATACATGCGAATTCTGCTGCTGAGACTATAACAAGAATATTAAATATGTGAGCTCAAACATATATGATATGATGAACATTTAATTTAGTTATGGCTCAAAGGCTTGCAAGAACTGTGTGCCCTCATTGTAAAGATGAAGTAAATCTAAAAGAAGAATTTCCTATCTACTTTAGATATGCTATAGAAACTCTTCAAAATATTCCTAAGGAAACTTTGGTGAGTGAGCTTAAGTCTAGAGGTATATCAAAAGAGGATTTTGATAAATTTGCAAAAGAAGGTATATGATATATTTGAACGTGAAAAGATCCTAAAACATGAGAAAAATGTTCAGTTTGTTGATGAACATGAGCTAAATGAAGAATATGAATATATGAGTTTCTAGAGTTTACTGACGATATAAAATCATTACTAATGAAATGATCTACATCATTTGAATTAGAAAACTATGCTCTTGATAATTGAATGATAAATTTAGAAAGGGATGCTTTATTTAAGACTATATCTTGAAAAATATCATTAGATACTGTATATAAACTTACAAAGCATAAAGAAGTGAATTAAATTTAAATATTATATTATTTATTATGGAAAATAAACAACTTTCACTCCAAAAAATTATGGATAATTTCAATAAACCAAAGCTTGATAATAAAGTTTGATTTTTCAGGCTTTTAGCAGTTACTCAAAAAGCTGGTTTATGAATAAGAGATTCACTTAATGCAATCTTAAATTGAGAGTCCCATCCTTGAATGAGAAAAATAATAATTTCTATGATAGAAAGTGTTAGTAAATGAGTTTCTTTAGCTGAAGCTTTAAAGGTGCATTCAGACTTTTTTAATACTGATGAAATTGCACTTATACAGTCTGCTGAGACTATGTGAAATATGCCAGAAGTATTGCAAAATTTATCAGATGAGTTAGAAAACCATCAAAAACTTATGGGTAGGATTAAGTGAGCTATGATATATCCGGGAGCAGTCATTTTTATTGCAATACTTGCAGTTATAATATTATTAATTTTTGTGATTCCAACAATGGCAGAAATGTTCCCTGATGATACAGATTTACCAGGAATTACTGTTTTTATGCTTTGAGCATCTGATTTTATGCAGTCTTTTTGGTATTTGGTTGTATTTTGATTTGTATGAATATTTTTCTCAATAACTTTGTCTTATAAGTTCATAATGCCATTTAAAATATGGGTTGATAAGCAAATGATTTCTGCTCCAAAAATATGATGAATTGCAATGAAATTTAATTTATATAGATTTTCTAAACTTTTATGAGATTTTTATAATGCTTGAGTGAGTCCTGTTGAATCACTTCATCAAATATCACAGATATTGGGTAATTATCATTATAAAACAAAAACAATTAATGTTAAAAATGATCTTGAGCTTTGATTATGATTTGTTGAATCACTAGAATGATCTTGGTTATTTGATCCAATTCTTGTTCAGGTTATATGAATATGAGAAGATACCTGAAATGTATGAGAAGTTTTGATAAAGATGGCAAACTTTTATAGAGATCAGCTTGATGCTGAAATAGAATGAGCTATGAAACTTATTGAACCATTATTAATGGCAGTTATTGCGATTATAGTTTGAGTTATAGTTGCATCTGTATTCTTGCCTATGTGAGACTTGGTTGAAACAATTGCCTTTGTAAACTTATTTCTTTGATTGCTAATTTAATATATTAGGATCTTTATCTTTAATATCATTCTTTAATCATTCTAAATTATCTAATTTAGGATGATTTTTTAGTATTTCTATGGCTGCTGATTGTACTTTTTCCAATAGTTTAGTGTCAGTTAGTATTTCTATTGGTATATCTGTTTGACCTGATTGTCTAAATCACAATATTTCTCCTGATCAACGAGTTTCAAGGTCTATTTGGGATAATTTGAATCAATCTGTATATTCTTCCATATGTTTAAGTCTATTTATTGTTTCTTGTGAACTTGAGCTTGTTGTTAAAAAACAATAAGATTGAAGCTCACTTCTTCATACTCTTCATCTTAATTGGTGTAGTTGTGATAGTCAAAACCTCTCAG
The DNA here is from genome assembly GCA_964483725.1 of uncultured Candidatus Peribacteria bacterium. Taxonomy (GTDB): domain Bacteria; phylum Patescibacteriota; class Gracilibacteria; order Absconditabacterales; family Absconditicoccaceae; genus CAZACQ01. The sequence goes on from CAZACQ010000001.1 coordinate 40,349, forward strand.
CATTTTTAATTATAATAATTGTTGCAGTAGGACTATCTACTCAAACTTCTATAACTGTTGTGCTTACAAGTATTTTTATCTCATTATTTTTGAATTTTTTCATTATATCTTCTTTCTCTGATGACTTCATTTTTCAATGTAAAAGTCATATTTTTCATTTTAGTTCTTTAAATATATTTTCTGTATTTTCAAACTCTTGTAAAACATTGCTTACGGATTCTAAACTTTCACTTTCACTTTCTTCTATTAGAGGAGTAATTATGTATGCTTGTTGTCCTTCTTCTATTTTTTGTAGTAACCATGGCTTTAATTTATTTAATTCACTTTCTTTAACTAATTTTGTATGTATTGCTTTTCTTCAAGCTGGTAGTTCATCTATTATAGATACATCAAATTCACCAAAAAATGCTATTGCTAGCGACCTAGGAATTGGGGTTGCTGTCATTTGTAATACATGTGGATTGTTGAATTTTTTAAGATAGCTTCTTTGTTTAACTCAAAATTTATGTTGTTCATCTATTACTACTAATCATAAGTCTTTGAAATCTACATTTTCTTGTATTACAGCTGTAGTTCATACAACTATATTAGTCCTTCATGTTTTTATGTTTTCTTTAATTTTTTCTTTATTTTTGTTACTTACTGATCATGTAAGTAAGTCAAGTTTGTATCAAAGTGGTAAAAGAAATTTATTTATTCCTAAAAAATGTTGATTTGCTAATACTTCCGTAGGAGTAAGTATTGCAGTTTGTTTTCAAAAAACTTTATTTATATAGTGTGCAACAACTGTTGCAACAATTGTTTTTCAACTACCCACATCTCATTGAAGCAATCTCATCATTGGTTTTCATGAACTTATATCTTCTATACAGTCTTTTATAGATTTTTTTTGTGCTTTTGTTAATTCAAAAGGTAACTCTTTAATGAAATCTCTTATAATGTCCCACTTTGGCTCTGATGATTCTTTTTTTATATTTTTATGTTTAGATTTTGCAATTTGTGATATTATTTGTACTTTTAATAATTTATCAAAGTATATTCTATATTGTGCTTTTTTTAATTTTTCAAAAGACTCTGGAAAGTGTATATTTTCTATTGCTTCATGTAAACTTAATAAATTATAATTATTAATTATATCTTTTGGTAATGTTTCTTTGAAAATTTCTCTTATTTTTCATATATTTTCAGAAATTTTTTTTGAAAACCAACTAGGTTTAATTCACATCATTTCTGAGTATATTGGATATATTCTTCATACTTCATGTTTTCAGTCTCAACTTTCTCAAGAAAAAAGCATTTTGGGATTCCAAAATATGATCTTTCATCTTTGCATTTTTGGCTTTCATACTATATTATATCGTTCATTTTCTGATATACTTCTTAAAAAATAAGTGTTATTTAGAACATTAACAAATATTTTATTTCAAGCTTCATCTTCTGTTATTATTTCTATTAATGTCTTACCTTTAGGTGTTCTAATCATATTTTTTGATATCACTTTTCATTTTGTTGTTTGTGTACTATTGTCTATTTTTAATTCTGTTGCTTTTTTTATTTGTGTCCTATCTTCATAGTCTCTTGGCATATACATAAAAAAATCTTTCAAATTATATATTCAATTTGAATTCAGTATATTTATATATTTTGAAGATGTTCTTAACTCTTTTAACCCCATTTTGTATAAATAAATCTGTATAAAACATTGTTTATATATCTTTCTTCTTGAATTTTATTTTGCTTTGCTTATAAGATAATAAATTTATTATTTATTGCAAGAACAAAATGAAAAAGCTTAATAGTGTGATTTGAATAGATTGGTGAAGCAAATATGTATGATTAGCATATTATAAAGAGGATTGAAATGATATTGTCTTACCAATATGATATATCCTTAATGATGCTTCCTTTTTTTTTAATTTTTCTGATTTGATATTTAGATATAATATTTCAAAGATAGTTATTTGATATCCAAAAAATTGAGATGAAGTTAAAGAAAAAATTGATGAATTTATAAAGCAACTTAAAATTATACTATGAGAAGACTTTCCAATAATTAAACAAAATGAAGATTTCACAACCACTCAGGCTTGAGAGCTTATTTGAAATTACAGGAAAAATGAATCTACTGATACTATTGCAGCAATGAAGATATTAGAAAATTATAAAAATAGTTAAATTTTAAATATAAACAAGCTATTTATGAATAATATAAAAAAAGATGAAATTTTGAATAAATTAAAAGAGTATTATAAGTCATGAGAAATAACAAAATCTGAAATACTTTCTATAATTAAGTCTAAACCTAAGCATTCATTTTCCGATATTTTGTTATATATTGCATCATTTATTATATTTTTATGAATTTCTTTCTTGATATGAATATATTGGACTGATTTTTCTGCTTTTATTCAAGTTGTAGTTACATTGTGAACTTGAATAGCATTTTTTATACTTGCAAATATCTTGTTATATAAATTATTATATGCTAATTTGTGATTAGCTATTCATTTGATATCAGCTTTTTTGATACCGTTTGGTATATTTGTATATACAGATAATTTTGTGCATTCAAACCTTATTAATGAATACTTATTTTTTTGATTAGTTTTTACTTTTATGTCTATATTATATTATGTAAATAATATAAATATTAAAAGTAACTTTTTGCTTTTATTATCTGTATTATTTTGAACTATAGCGTATTCATGATTTATAACTTATTTGAATACTTTTTTAAATTTAGACTATTTAAATTATTATTTCTTTATTTTTCTTTGACTGTTTTATTATCTATTATATATAGTTTTAAAATCTAGTATATACTATTCCTTATCTCATGTCTTGAATTGGTTTTGAGTTATACTTTTCTATATGTGATTTTTCTTTCTAATGGTTTTTTGATCAATAATATACGAGTTTATTTCCCCTTTTTTGATATTAGCATGATTATTTTATTATTATATTGAAAATAGGAGATCTGTATTGGTTATATCACTATTCTTTGTGATATCTTATATACTTTATTTAAATTTTGAGTATTTTTCTGACTATATTGCTTGGCCAATTTTGTTAATACTTCTATGAATTTTAACTATATCTTTAATTTTTATCCTCAAAAAAAGAAATAATTTTAATAATATGAATTAAGTATAATGATATTACTGATTGATAAACCAAAATGACGAACAAGTTTTGATGTTGTTAAGAAAATAAGAAATAAACAAGAATGAAAAACTAAAGTTTGACATAGTTGAACTCTTGATCCTATGGCTACTTGATTATTGGTGATTTGAACTGATAAAGATACTAAATCTTTGGCTGATATTCAAAAACTAGATAAGGAGTATATAGCAAATATAGATTTCTCTGTATATACTGATACTTGGGATATGGACTATCATAATTCAATAAATTATGCAGATCTTGTAAAAACTGATGATGGATTAAAATGAATTAGAAAATCATGAAAGTTTATTAAAGCTCCTAATATTGAAGATATTAATAATAAATTAGACATGATAATTCCTGAATTTAATCTCCCCTTACCTGATTTTTCTGCTAAAAAAATAAAATGAAAAAAATCATATGATTTGGCTAGGGCTTGAAAAACTCTAAATAGAGAACAAGTTATGAAGATAATTTCTTATGAAATACTTTCTTACGATTTTCCAAATTTAGAAATTAAGATCACAGTTTGAAGTTGAACCTATATTAGGTCTATTGCATACTGGTTATGAAAGGAGTTTGATTTATATTGAACTTTATCATACTTAAGAAGGACAAGGGTATGACTCTATAAAGTTGAGGATGCTAAACTTATATAGTTTGACTTTATGTAAATTTTCATTATACATTTTTTATTTATTTTAATAAAATTTTTAAATGAATTCTTCGCCTGAAAGATTAAATTGAAATATTTGTGTTTCTAGAAGATGACCTATTTTTGCAGCAGAGAATATTGTTGAAAATATAGAAAATAATTTTTTTCATCAACAAGTTCAACATATTTCTCAAACCTCTAGTTCATTAGAGGAGTTGTGACTGACTAAAGAAAGTGCAGAGTATTGGGCTCATAGGTCTTGTGGATATATATGTCTTTTAATGTGAATAAAATATTTTTATTGAAATATAAGTTATGATATTGAAAATATTGATTATGATTCTTCTAGGAGCTATGATTTTTTTGATTTTTATAAGTGAGAAGAAAAATCTTATCCTTTTTATACAAAGAAATCTTGATGGCTTCATTATTGACTTTTACAAATTGCTAGAGAGCTTTGATTATACGGTTTTTATAAGAAATTTCCTACTGAAAAACAAGACTTTGTTACAAAACTAGTTTTTTCATTAAAAGAAAATTATTTTGTTACAGCTAGTGTTAATTTTAAATGATCATTAGACCAAGATTGTAAATGATCTCATCTGGTGGTTATTTCTTGATATGATCTTGATAATAATTCTTTGATTGTTAATGATCCATATAATGATGCTATTAGTTATTTAGATATAGATGAATTCTTAAATAAATTTAATTGAACTGTGTTTATGATTGCTGAAAAACCAGATGAGGAACTTTTGGTGAGTTCTCCATTTACTATTGAAAAAGATAATGAATGAAAATGAGATTTTACTTCTATTGTTCCACATCAAGATGAGTTGTCTGCACTAAATTTTGTTAAATCGTTAGATGATGTAGAGACTATAGTATTTTCACAAAATCATGAAAGATCTATAAGATTTCGTGTGTGAGATATACTTCTTAGAGTAGATCCAAATAGAATATATACACAACAATGAGCTCTAAAAACTATATTACAACTTAATAAGCATATAATAGATTCTAGTATACAAGATATAGATTCATATATTGATAAATTAGTCTCTTGAGAAATTGCAATGACTAAGGAACTAAGTGATGCATTGTCAGTTGTTGATAATATTAGAGAATACTTAGTTTCTAAACTTGATTTTTCTAAGCCTGTAGTTGCTATTCATAATAATAGATTTTTAAATGTATCTAAGAATTTCATTAGATATGATAAGTATATTAATCAAGAAATGCCCAAAAATTGTTTTGTTATAGTTAATAAAACATACGATTTTTATCTTCTTCAAAAATTCTGAATAAATGTTGTATTAATTGATGGAATTGAGTGAGATGGCTGATTTTCAGATTTTGCAAATATACAGAGACTTAGGTATTTTAATATAGAAACTTGATTTAATAATCAAAAGGAACAAGCTAGGTTATTTAAGTTAGTTTCTTCAATAATTTAATTAAGTATTATTTAGTGATTTCAAAAAATTACAATAATTCCTTGAAAATATATATTAGCTAAATAATAATATAACATTATTGTATTTTTAATAAACTAATTTAAATAGATGAAAGCTGAAGAAAAAAAATTATTACAATTCTTTGAATGATCTGAAAAAAACTTTATAATTCCTGTTTATCAAAGAAATTATGATTGGAAAAAAGAGCAATGTAAACAACTATTTGATGATATTATAGAAGTAGTTAATTCAAATTTTAGGACACATTTTTTATGAACTATTGTTGCTTATAATGAGGATTGATATTGAAAAGAATTATTAATAATTGATTGACAACAAAGATTAACCACCATTTCTATTTTGTTATTAGCAATGTATAATTTATTACATGCAAAGCAAGTATTTTGAGAATATGTGAATGAGGAACAAATATATAATGAATTTTTAATAAATAAATATTCAAAAGATCAAACTAAAAAGATTAGATTAAAGCCAATAAAGGATGATAGAGATGCTTTTGAATCAATTTTTAGATGAGATCTTATTGAAGATTCAAATATTTCAATAAATTATAATTATTTTGTTGAGAGGATACAAAAACAGGAAATATCAATAGATGATTTATACAAAGCAATAGAACATTTGGTTATAGTTGAAATATTATTAAAAAAATGAGAAGATGACCCACAATTAATATTTGAAAGTTTGAATTCTACCTGACTGGAGTTAACCGAAGCTGACAAGGTGAGAAACTTTATTTTAATGAAACAAATAAATGAGAAACAGGAGGAATATTATGATAGATATTGGTCAAAAATAGAAAAAAATACTTCATACAAAGTAAGTAACTTCATAAGAGATTATTTAATCCTTAAAGAAAGAAAAATTCCAAGTTTTTCAAAAATTTATTTAGCATTTAAAGAATATGTTAGGAAACATAACTTGGCAACAGAATATATTTTATCTGATTTACTAAAATACTCATACTATTATGAAAAAATAATAAAAGCAAAAGATGATAATAAGGAAATTTCTTCAATACTTAATAATATAAATAATCTTGAAGTTATGGTAATGTATCCCTATTTATTGGAGCTTTATGAAGATAAAGATAATTGAATAATTAGTGAACAAGATTTTATTAGAATACTTAATTTACTTGAAAGTTTTGTTTTTAGAAGATTTATTTGTAATGTTCCTACAAGTTCATTGAATAAAATCTTTATGTTGTTGTGAAAAGAAATTAAGAATCAAGTAAATTATGAAGAAAATTATTTTGAAATATTTAAATATGTACTTTTATCCAAAACTTGAAGTCAAAGATTCCCAAATGATGCAGAGTTTTCTAAAAACTTAAAGAATAAGGATATTTATAATACTCAAAGTAAAAACAAGCTACATTTATTAAAAAGGCTTGAAAGTTTTTGAAATAGAGAAAGTTATGTAGCTTCTTTGATTGAAGATTGAGTTTTAACTGTAGAGCATATAATGCCAAAAACTTTAACCTTAGAGTGGGAAAAAGAACTTTGAGAAAATGCTAAGCAAATACATGAAAATTATTTAGATACTTTATGAAATATAACATTGACTTGATATAATTCAAAATATTCAAATAGGTCTTTTGAAGAAAAAAAGACAGTTGAAAAATGATTTAATGAAAGTCCTTTGTACTTAAACAATTATATTAAAAATTGTGTTACTTGGTGAGAATCTCAAATTTTGGAAAGAGCTAATATATTAAAAGATAAGGCCTTACAAATCTGGGGATATCCAACCACGAATTATGAAATACCAAGAGATATATCAAAAACTTTTACTCTAGATGATGAAGGTAGTTTTATATGACAAAAAATTATTTGATTTAAGTTTAAGGACAATGAATATGATGTTGCTAATTGGTCTGATTTCTTTCAAAGAGTTGTAAAAATTCTTTATGATAAAGATCCTGTTTTGATTAATTCATTTAAAAATGAGGATAGATTATCTTGTTGCTTTTTTGATACTGATAAAGAATTATATACTTGTAGAAAAATTACTACAAATTTGTATTTAAATGTATGAATGAATACCAATAGGAAATTGTATATCTTGAGGATGATTTTTGATAGATTTAATATAGATCTAAATGAACTAGAGTTTTATTTTAAATAATGAAAATTTACTAATTTAAGCTTATTATTAAGCAAACTGTCCTTGATAATACAAGACAATTCATTATATTAACTTCAATAATTTATTATATTAATTACTTTTAAATAAATGTTATATTCATGAGATGTTCTTAGAAGATTTATAAATATTGATGATGATATAGAAAATATACAGAAAAATTTAACATTAAAATCTTGTGAAGTAGAGGAATATACTGTAAGAGAAATACCTAAAGATGTTGTAATATGAAAGGCAAGCAAGGTAGAAAAGCATCCTGATGCAGACAAACTAGTAGTATGTCAGGTTGACTGTTGAGATAAATGACAGTTCCAAATAGTAACTGGTTGAGAAAATATGACTGCTGATAGATATGTGCCAGTAGCTGTACCTTGATCTTATCTTCCTGTTATTGATCTAAAAATATCATCAAGAAAGATGAGGTGATTTGATAGTAGTGGTATGATTTGTTCCAAATGAGAACTTTGAATAAATCTTGATTTAGAAAGCCATAATATATGGTTGTTGGATGAAGATTTGGAGGGTATTACAGACTCAGATTTATGACTTGCTTTAACTGATAAATTTCCTTACTTAGATAATTTTATTATTGATGTTGATAATAAAACTTTAACTAATAGGCCAGATATGACTGGTCATTTTGGGCTTTCTATAGATTTGAATGCAATATATTCAAGCTTGGATTGAAATATAAGATATAATAAATTATCACAAATATTAAATGATTGGTCAAATACTAATATTTTTGATGTTTTGGATAATTCAGATAGATCAGATAAAAAAGTAGAAATATTATCTGATAATGTTAGGTCATATATAGCTTTAAGTATAAATTGAGTTAATATTAAAGATTCAGACTTTCTTTTATCTTTATATTTGAGTGATCTTTGACAAGGACTAGTAAATAATTGGGTAGATTTTAGTAACTATTTTATGAATTTAAGTGGTAATCCTATTCATTTCTTTGATGCTGATAAGATAGAATGAAATATAAAGGTAAGACAAGCTAAGTCATGAGAAAAGTTTGTGGACTTATTTGAGAAAGAACATGAATTAGATGAAAATGATCTAGTAATAGCTGATGATACAAAGATATTAGCATTAGCAGGTATAGTTTGATCAATAGATTCTTGAGTTACTAGTGAAACAAAGAATATTGTAGCAGAAATAGCTAATTTTGATCCAGTTTGTATAAGAAAAACTTGAACAAAATTATGATTGAGAACTGATGCTGAGTTGAGGTTTGAAAAGAATATTTCTCCTATATATTCCCTATATACATTGTTGCTATTTTTAGATGAGATAAGTCACTTTTCAAAATCTTTATGAGATTTTACTATTAAATGATTAGATTATTTTGCAAATGATGAAGCAAAAAACTTATTAAATAAGACTGTAGATTTAGATTTTTCAAAAATCCAGTATTTTATTTTTGGTGAAGAAATTGATTGATTTACTGATAAGTCAAAAGATATATTAAGTAATTTGTGATTTGAAATATTTGATAGTTCTGTTAAAGTCCCTATATGGAGGTCTCCCCAAGATATTAATATCAAAGAAGATTTATATGAGGAGGTTATAAGAATATACTGATATGAAAATATAAGTGAAAAAAAGCTTGAATGGGATGTGAAAGATAACTGATGGGGTAGTGATACTTGATTGATTAGAAATATTGAAGATAGCTTGATAAATATGAATTTTGTGAATGTTGAAACTTATCCTTGGGTAGATGTTTCTTTACTTTCTAAATTTGAAGTAGATCTTGATAATTTGGTAAAATTAGAAAACCCAGTTGCAAGTGAATTAGAAAATCTAAGAGATTCTATGGTTTATAATATGCTTAATGTTATACAAAAAAATTTTAGAGTTTATGATTATATAAAGATATTTGATATTTGAAAGGTATGGTCACTTTCACAAGACTGATATCCAAATGAATTAGATAGACTAAATTTTATGATTTATAATAGATCAAAATCAAATTGGTATGATGATACAATTTTAGAAATAAAATCAGTATTGAATAATTTATTCAAGGATATTAATTTAAAATGAAAACTTGATTTCAATCCTACTCATGATAAAAGGTCGCATCCTAAAAAACAGGCAAGAATTGTTTTTAATGGTAAAGATATTTGATGGATAGCTTCATTGCATCCAGCTTACTATGAATATTTTAAGTTTCCTGAAACTTGTGAAATATCTTATGTAGAAATTGATTTTACTAATTTACAGTGACTTTTAGAAAAACAATGATCAAATTTCTCATGAATTGATTATCATACTGTTCAAGATAATATTTTTCAAAAAGATATAAGCTTTGTAATAGATAAGAGTAAATCATTTGGTCAAATTAGTGATTCGCTATCTAAAATTAAAAATGTTATTGATGTTGAACTTTATGATGTGTATGTTTGAACTCCACTTTCTGAAAATGAAAAGAGTTTTACTTTAAGACTTACTATAGATGCTAGAGATTATGAATGAGATGTTGTTTCTGATGTTTTCTCCTCTGCTATAAGTTCTGCAGAAAAATTATGAGCTAAATTAAGAGAATAATATTGACATTTATTTTTTAATCTTTATCTTATAATATATTTTATATATGAATATAATTTTATGAATAAGAAAAATTTAGCTGTAATTAAATTTTGAAGTGATACAATAGTTCCGGATTGAAAAACTTATCCTGAAGTTGTAAATGAATTTAGACAAAAAATTTGAAATGTGATATCTGACAATAATACTGATATGGATTATATCATTGTTTCATCTTGATCTGTAAAATTATGAAGAAGAGAACACTGACAAGATTTAGATTTCAAAATAGCTGCTAGCTTATGACAAGTTAGACTTATGGAATTTTGGAGAGATGTTATATGACATAATGTATCACAGGTACTGGTAAGTTATAATTCCAGTATAGATTTTTCTAAATTATCTAAAGTTAAATTTAAAAAATTGATAGAAGAGTTTCATAGACTATATATTAAATCTAATCAAGATCAAAATACTTCAGAGCTTTTAAAATGACTTTTGTTTAACTGATTTGTTCCAATAATAAATTTTAATGATGCTGTGGACAATATTGAGTTAGATGCTCTTTCAAGGTTTCAGGATAATGATAAACTTTTTGCTTATATTGTAGAACTTGTAAAACATATTGAAGAATATGATAAAGTATATTGAGTAATATATTCTAATATGCCATTTTGTGTTAGATCTGAATGAAAACTTAAAACTAGGGAAGAAATTGTTACTTGAAGAGATCCTTTAGCTTGTTTGTTATATTATTGTAATGGTATGTCTAATTCATGAACATGATGAATGTGAAGTAAACTATGAGTTGCTTATGAATTAGTTGATGAATGATATTTAGAATCTTGTTGAATAGCTAGTACAGATGAAAAATTGTCAGATGCTTTAGTTTGATTATGCATTTCTGAGTGATCTGAAAATCTTACTTTAATTAAATAAAAATATTAAAATGTCAAAATTCTTTCAAAATAAAGATTGGATATATATTAATAAGTATATTTATAAAAAACCCAGTTTTGAACTTGATTTTTTTTGAAAGAAATATTTTTGAGTAGTAAAAGAACAAAAAAAATTAGGAATGAGATTGAGATGGTATCAAGTTCTTGGAATTGAAATCCCAGATATTTCTGATGAAACAAATTTAAAAAAGACTTTTGATATTATATCAAGAGATTTTAAAAAATCATGGTGAGATATATTTTTTCAGTTTTGATTTATAAATAATATATATTCAAACCCTAGTTATAAACTAAAGGATGAATCTGAACTTAATAAGGTAAAAGAATTATATGAAGAATATAAATCATTTTTAAATTCTAAAATTTGACTTATTCCATCTATTAGGGAAAATATGCCACCCGCAAATGTTCTTGTAAATCTTGATAAAGCTGATGATGATATTTTTAATGATATAAGTAAAAATACTAAATCACAAATTAAAAAATGAAAATCAAAATGATTAAATTTTGAAATACTAAATATTGAAGATTTAGAAAAGTTTTATTCTTTATGGTATAAAACTTTGGATAATAAATCTATTGTTATTCCAGGGAGAGAGGAGTTTAATTTACTTTATGAATATATTACTGAAAATAATGTTTGAGATATATTTATAGCTAAGCTTGACTGAGATATAGTAGCAGGAAGTGTTTGTATATGGGATAATGATACTGTATATTATGTTTATTGAGCATCAGATAGAAATGCTTGAAATATATGACAGCATCAGTTTTTAAAGTATAATATGTTTTTATGGGCAAAGGAGAAATGATTTAAAAATTTTGATTTATTATGAGTTTCACCAGCTTGGAATAATAATCATTCTCTTTCTTGAGTTTCGCAATTTAAGAATTCTTTATGATGAGATTATATTAATTACTTATGAAACTACGATTTAGTATTTAATGATACAATTTATAAAGCATACAATATGCTTAAAAATTAATCAATGTTCTCATAGCTTCTTCTAATTCATCTTCTTCAGTTCTTTGTGTCCTTACTTCTTCTATATCAGGTCATTGTTTTATATATCTATATAGTGACTCAAAAGCAGTTAGTCTATCAACTTTTTTTCATGGATTTAGGTATTCATTACTTTCAAAAGGATATAAATTATAGTTCTTGGCTGCTGTAACATACTCTACAAACCAATCTTGTTTACTAACATCTATAAATGATGGAAATATATCATCTTTTTTTATTTCAAAGAATCTAGCATACATTGCAATTAATTCATCTTTTTGTGTAGCATCATTTGGATTTGCATGAGTTCATCATGCTCATTTTATTATTCAATCTTTATATGCCATGAATATGTAAGGAGCATACCATTCTTCTCCACTTATATCTTCAAAAAAGTTTCAATTATCTTTCATATAGCTATTCATTTTTTGTTCAAACTTATCAATATCATCTCAGTATTCATGTCTAATAAGAATTGTTATTAATTCAGCTCTTATAATATCATTATTTGGCATAAGCAATCATTGACTTCATTGTACTATGTTGCTTTCATTTAGGTAAGTTATTGATCTTCAGTATTCATCTTCTTTGCTGAAATCATAAAATAGTTCTGAATCAAGAGTTTTATTTGCTGAAATATTTAAATCTTCATCTTCATATCTTACTCTTAACCTATACTCTCTAATTCTAGGAGCTTTTATATCAAAACTAAATGAATTATCATCTTTTGATACATCTTTATCTAATAATTCATACTCATTATTGTTTTCAAGGTCTAATAAGTTTATTTTAATATTTCAGTTTAAGTTATATCTAGCAGGGTTTCATAATGAATTTATAGGGTATATATTAAATTCTTCTTTACTACTTGTATATATTTTATCTGCTCATTCTATTCAAAGTCAGAAGATTTCTTCTTGATCTTCATAAACACTAAAATAAAAGTCCTTATTTTTATTTCAATCACTAAATATTACTCTTCAATTTCATATATTTTCAGCATTTATTTCAATTTCATATTCATTTTTATCTTCTTTAGCTTCAATAGTATGTTTTTCAGGTTCTAGAACATTATTATTACTACTAATTGTAATATTTCATTTTTCTCATTCTGTTATTATAGTAAATTTAACCCTATCTCATAGTGTTAAATTATCATCAATTTTTGGATTTTTAACATCAACTATTGCAAATTCTTCTTTTGCAGCTGCATGACTTGTATCATCTTCTTGTGTATCTTCAGTAGCATCATCTTC
>CAZACQ010000001.1:53653-100350 GCA_964483725.1 uncultured Candidatus Peribacteria bacterium
ATCATCTTCTTGTGTATCTTCAGTAGCATCATCTTCCTGTGTATCTTCAGTAGCATCATCTTCCTGTGTATCTTCAGGATATTCGTCTTCTAGCTCTGCTGCTATCTGGTCTAACAAATCAACTTCATCTTCACTTATATCTTCATCTTGTTCGTACTCTTCAGGTTGTCTAAGATCATCTCAAACTGTTGTTAAGTTTTCTTCAACAAAAGATATAGGATCTATAGTACTATTCCTAACTCATTCAATACTTCAGTTCTGCCATTCATCCCATAAATCTTGTGCTATATTTATATCTTCTATATCAGAAGTATCTCATAAAGTATTAATTTGAAAATGTAAGTGAGGAGTAGTTCATTGTCCTGAGCTACCTACAGTTCAAATTTGTTCTCATCTTTGTATGATATCTCATTTATTTATATTACTATCTATTTCTTTCAAATGAGCATAAAAACTAGCTAATAATTTTCAACTAAAATTTGTAAGCACAATTACATAATTTCAAAACCCATGATTTCATTCTTGGGCTCTCATTACTATTCAATTCATACTATTATATACAGGTGTTCATGGGCTTGATACTATATCAATTCAAGCATGTGTCCCCGTATCTGGGACCCACCAGTCACAATTATTTGAATTACAAGAATAGCTTGCTGTCCATGTTGTAGTAATTAATCTTTTATAGAAAATAACTTTTTGTCTTTCTAGTGGGTTAGTTATATTTGAATATATATTATATGGTGATACAAATCTGTATCTTTCAATTATATCAGAAAGTTCTGTAGGGAACGGTGTTCTTTTATCATCTTCTAAGTCTTCCCAGTTTGTATTAATTTTTGCATTATAATTACTAACATTTCATCGGTCAGTAACTTCTCTAAAAGGCCAAATAGCACTTGTATCTTCTATATCATCAATATTGTCTAATACTTCCTGTTGGCTTAGTAATCATTTTCAAAATTGTGATATATCTGTCATAAAATTTTGACTGGGTGTAATATTAAGAAAGTATATTCATATTGAAAAAATAGCTGTCAAAGTGAAAACTTTTCTGTAAAAGTATCAATTACTTCTTTTATTAATATTTTTCTTTTTTAGATTTTTCATTTTTTATTTTCGTTTTTATTTAAAACTTTAGTTATATTAAGTATAATTAATATTATTTTTTTGTCAAAAATATAATGTATAAAAATTGGATTAGTTTTGAGTTGACATTTTTTGTTAAATTTTATAAATCATATCCCTTGTTGAAATTGTTGGAGAGTATATTTATGAGTAAGAAAAATAAAGAGGGGTACAATGACTCTGGATCTGATCATATTAGATTTTTCCAGGGAGTTTTAATATCTGTTCTTTTGTCTTCTCTTTTCTTCTTTATTCCAATAATAATTCTTTTCATTTAAGGTTTTCTGCCCTAGTATTTCTAGGGCAGTTTTATTTTTTGACAAATTTAAGCTTTAAATTATAATATATTTAATTTACAAAAAACAAAAATAAAATGAATAAAGATAATAAAAAATATATTGATTATATTTTTGATTCAAAGCTTTTAGATAATATTAATAGATCTACTTGAAGTATATCTTTTTGGAAAAATATATTTAAAAATAAAGATAGCTTAATTAGCAATATTGATATATATTTCGAATATTTATCTAATAGTAAATATGAAATATCTAATAAGTGAGATATAGTTAAAGATATAATGGATAAGGATATTCCAGATAATGTTTTTTATTGATATCTAGTTGATAATAAGTTTTGTAATATAAAAGAATATAATAAGCTTTCATATTATGTTAAAGATGATGTTGACTCAAATTTAAAAGATTTTAGTTCTATAGTAGAGTTAATAACTAGACTCAATTCATCTGCTTTTAAATATATTTGGGAGCCAATTTTTATATCTAATTTATCAAAGTCTATATGATATGATATAAACTCTACAAATTGGAAAAGGATAAAGTTTTTTAATTTATTTTACCAAACTAAATCATATGATGAATATTCTAATTTATATGAATTTTTTCAAAAAATTGAATCTTTTAAATCATGAAATGTTTGGGAGGAATTTAAGATATGGTGATTTTGGTTTGTAACTTTACCATTTTTTATCCTATTTTTTGCTTTGTTTTTGCCATTATGAGTTTTTATATCATTTTTGATGATTCTAGCTGCTATTTTATATAAAGTATTAAAATCTTTTCATTCAAAAACATCATATAAAGTAAATTTTAACTTCTGATTTAATTTGCTTGCTTGATTTTCAATGATTATATTCTTTGTTTCTTCAATATTTGTAACTAACTTTGATGCTTACAAATCATCATATGAGAGATTTCAATATTTTATTAATTTGATGTCAGCTGTAAATACAATAGATTTTTTTGATAATATCTCAACTAAATCTGATATATTAAGCTGAATTCCAAATGATAATGAATTTGATTTGATTGATAGAATGTCTTATAATTATATAAAAACAAACAAGTCTTTTTATAATTATTCTTATAATGCTTCAATACAGGGAAAGAAAGAAGAACTTGATGAGCTTCATTGATCAGCTAAAGATGAACAAATAGAAAAGTTTTATTTTGAATCAGATGAAAGATATCTAAATGATTGAGTTTATATATGGAATTTATTAGATATTATTTATACTAAATATAAATTTGAAGATTGATTAAGTCTTAATTCTCAAGATAAGTATTTTTTATTTAAAGATATTATCAGAGATTATGTAAATTTAAATATACAATATTTTAGAAGCAAATCGATACATAATAATCCTGCAGAGTTAACTGTATTCAATATTTCTAATTATTTACCTAAAGACTTTAAAGTTAATATGTATGAATTGGAAAAACTATTTAAATCAAATTTGAGTAAATATAAGTAATTAAAACCTTGAAAATTATTGTAAAACTTATATAAATCATATATATTTAAATTTAATTTATATTATATGAATTTTCATTTTGTATCAATTTTTCCAGAAATATATCAATCATTTCTAAATACTTCAATCATTTGAAAAGCCATAGATAAAAAGTTAATTAATGTAAATATTTCAAATCCTAGAGATTATACTGAAGATAAACATAGGCAAGTGGATGATGAAATATATTGATATTGAGCTTGAATGTTATTGAAAGCTAAACCTTATATTGATTGTGTTAATGATATAATAAAATATATTTGACATAATAAGTTTAAAATAATATATCTATCTCCAAGTAATAAAATCTGGAACCAAAAGCTTGTTAAATCTTATAGTGAAATTTATTCAGATTTTATTTTGGTTTCTTGAAGATATGAGTGAATTGATTTTCGTTTTGAGCAGTATTTAAATGATTATTATCCATATAATTTTGAAAAAATATCAATATGAAAATTTATTATGATGTGATGAGAAGTTCCAAGCATGTTGATTATGGAGTCTTTAGCCAGATTAAAAACTTGAGTTATTAAAGAAGATGCCAGTATAATAAATGAAAGCTATTCACCAGAAAAAAATCTTGATAATCTTGAACATCCTCATTATACAAGACCATATGAAGTGTATTGATATAAAGTCCCAGATATATTGCTTTCATGAAATCATCAAGAAATTGATAAATGGAGGGATAATAATAGTAAAGTTTAATATATAAAATCATGATAAATGAATTATTCTCTAGCATTATGATGATGATGAGCTAAAGGTCTTGCTCATATATGAATTATCAAAAGAATTCAAGAAGAGTGAATTTTTATAGATGAAGTTTCCTGAACAAGTATGTGATCAATAATATGAGCCAGTTTTGCTTGTTGATTTTCTTATAGTAAAATTTATGATATTATATCATCTATTAGTTTTATTAAGCTTTTTGATCTAAATTTAAAAACTTGAATAGTTAAATGAAATAAGGTTAGAGAAAAAATATTAGAAATATTTTGAGATTTAAGTTTTGAAGACATTGATATTAGTTTAAAAATAGTAGCAACTGATTTAGATACATGAAAAAAAAATGTATTTGCTAGTTGATCTATTGTTGATGCAATAATGGCAAGTATAAGTATACCAGCAGTTTTCAAGCCTTATACTATTTGAAATAAAACTTATGTTGATTGAGGTCTTTCAAGTAATTTACCAGTCAATGATTTAGAATGAAATAATATAATAGCTGTGTCAGTTCTTAGATGAGAACTGCCAAAAATAAAAGAAAATAAAAAGCTTCTTAATTTTGATATTAGTAAGTCTTTTTTTACATATAATTATGAAATAATACATAATTCATTTTATATTTTAATGTGTAATAACGAAGATTTGGATATTTCTATAGCTGAAAAATGTTGAAAAAATATAACATTTATTTGATTACCTTTGATAGACTATGAATTTTATGATTTCTATAAATTTGATAAGATTATAAGCATATGATATGAAAACTCAAAAAAAATTATTTAAGCTTAAACTTAGTATTGAAAAACT
This sequence comes from uncultured Candidatus Peribacteria bacterium, assembly GCA_964483725.1. Taxonomy (GTDB): domain Bacteria; phylum Patescibacteriota; class Gracilibacteria; order Absconditabacterales; family Absconditicoccaceae; genus CAZACQ01. The sequence goes on from CAZACQ010000001.1 coordinate 58,131, forward strand.
TTTATAAATAATTATGTATAATTTGTAAACTTTTTAATTTAATTTTTTGATATAAATGGAATTTTCTGTTGTTATTCCTTCAAGATGAAATATCTGAAAACTGCAATGAATTATAGATAGTATTGTAGTTCAGACAAAGCTCCCCAAAACTACTTATATTGTACTTGATAAATTTTTTTCTAAAGATGAGTTTGATGTATTAAAATATTTTCTAACAAAAAATATTCCAGAAAACTTTCATTCACATTTTGAGTTTGTTAGTAATTTAAATTATAATTTTTTACCTGATTCTGGAGTTAGTTATGTTAGGAATTTTTGAATAAATTTAGTTTCTTCTGAATATTTGTATATTATAGATGATGATAATATATTTGAGAATAACTTTTTTGAAAACTCACTTGATGAATATATACTCTATTTAAATAATCTTTGAAAATCTTTTTTTGCACCAACTGTGATATATAGAAAAACTTGAAATATACAATCTCAGTGATTTTCTTGAATAAATACTTTTACAGGTAAATTAATTCCTAAGAAAATTAAAGATAAAGACTATCAAATTGTAAAAATGATTTGATGAAACTCAATTTTATGAAAGAAAGAATATTTTAGAGATATAATGTTTGATGAATATTTCAGTTTTGTTTACGAAGATTTAGATTTTTCATGGTCTGCAACAAATAAGTGATACAAAATAATAGTATCTAATAATACTACTATTAATCATATGGAAAAGACAAAGTCCAGAACTGAAACTTCTTTTATTTGAAATCCAGAAATGGCTTATCAAAAGTCTAGAAATAGAATTATGTTACTTAGAAAACATTGAGGTTTGATTTCTAATATAATATTTAAAATTTTTGGTATTTGGATACAAACAATTTGGTTTATATTTTTGATATTATTTTTCTCAAAAAATAACAAATATTCTACAATAAAATCTGTGTTTAAGTGAACAATTGACTGATTTAAATACTAGATTATTTTTCTACTAAATTGTCTTTTTCCTTTTGATAAAGGTCTTGTATTTTTTCGTTTGCTTCATATTTTGGAAAAAGTATTTTTCATAGTTGTAGCTCAAGATTGCATTCTTTGCTTAAATTAATATTATTGCTTATTAAATTCTCAATCTCTTCTTTATCATATCAATTTTCTTTCATTGTTTTTTGTATTTCTTCTTTTGACATAATATGGTAATCTCACTTTATCTTATTTCAATCAAATGCTTTTCATTCCTTTATGCATATTAAAGCTTCATATGCTTGCTTGTCTTCTTTGTTAATGTAAGAGTAGTTATTTGAGATTATTGCTTTACAAGATATATCATTTGAAATTTCTAATAGGGTTTGATTTGATTTTTTTGTATTTTTAAATTCTTTTTCATTTTGTGCAATTATTTCTAAGAAAAAGTTTTCTTCACCAAATATTTGTTGCCATTTTTTAATAGTTTCTTTTATTTGTTCTTTTGGAAAGTTATTTACTGCCATACTTCAAATTTGGCTATTTTCTCATCCTTGTATTGCTACTAGTCAGCTAGAATATTTTTTTACTACTTCTTGATTTATTGTAGGTTTGTTTGTATATCAGCTTACATGTGCATAACTTACTAATTTTAACAAATTTTCATATCAAGTATAATTTTTTGCTATCAAAACTGTTTTGTATGTTTTATTATCTTCTTGATTTTCTCATATCATTTCCAATTCAGTTCATATAATTGGTTTAATTCAAGCTTTTTGTGCATCTTGATAAAACTCTATTGCTCAATACATTCAATGATAATCAGTTATTGCTATGCTTTCCATTCATAATTCTTTTGCCTTATCCACTATCTTTCATGGTGATCATACTGCTTCTAATAAGCTATAGTGACTATGTCAATGCAAATGTATCATTATTTAAGTTAAGTTTGTAAATATTAATTTGCTTGATTTTTTAATTATCAAATTTATATATAACCATATGCTGTGTAAAAGCAAGTTTTTTATAAATTAATATTTATTGACAACATGATACTTATTTGAATAGTTTTTATTTTATTTGGTTTTTTGGTTATTTTGTTCCCACAGTTCTTAGCTTATCTAATATGAGGTTTTTTTATATTAATATGAATAAATTTAATTTTATGAATTTTTCTTATAAAAAAGCAAGTTGATAAGGGTTGAGCTAGGATTGCATGATTTAAAGTTTATAAAGAATAATCTATTGACATATGATTTTATATATTTATATATAATTTAATTATTTATATAATAACTTTTCTAGCATGTCTAGCTTAAATAGTTTTAATAATGGCTTAGATTCTGAACAATTAGAACAAAATTCAGTCAAATCTAGCTTAGTAAATACATTGAAATCTGTTACTGTGAAGCCATTTGGTGGAGTAGGTGATTGAGACAAGGTGTCTTTGACAGGTTCATGTACTAGAGTTAGAATTGCTAGAGAATGATCTAAGCCAATATATATACTGATAGATTTTTGAATACATCAATGATGAGATGAATCAACTTCAATAGAGATGAATTCAAGACTAGATTTTAATCCAAAGAAAATTGACTGAGTTATACTTACTCATGCACATCTTGATCATATAGGTAGACTTCCAATGCTAGTTTGAGATGATTCTAGATCTTTTGACTGATCTATATTTGCAAATAATGTTACTGCAGCTTTAACAAGAATATCTCTAGAAGATAGTGCTAAAATTATGGAAGAAAACTATAATGCTGCACAAAGTCGTATAACAAGACTGAGATCTATGCTTAATAGGCAACTCTCTGAACTTAGAGATTTGGAATTAGCATTAGATAATTGATTTAAAAAGAAAGTCAAAAAATCAAGAATTAAAAAAATTTCTGAGATAAGATCATCTTCTTCTAAGAGCCAAATAGAGGAAAGGATAAGTGAAATAAAAACTTTGTTAGAGGAGTATTGAATTAATGAAAATTCCGATATAGCAGATGTTTTTAGTTGAAAACTTAAAAATCTAGAAGCAAAAGTTTTATATTCGATTGAAGATGTATATAAAATATACTCAAAAATAGTAAAAACTCCTATGTATAAAAGAAAAGAAATTTTTCCTTGAGTTTATTTAAGATTTTTTGATGCAGCTCATATTATAGGTTCTTGTCAAGTAGTTTTAGAAATAGATAAATGAGATTGAACTACTTTTAATATGTGATTTTCATGAGATGTATGAAGGTTTTTTGATCCTTGATTTCTGTGACAACCTGATGTACCAAATATACCATTAAATTATTATCAGATCGAATCTACATATTGAAATAGATTGCATTCTAATAAAAAGGAAGATAGAGATAAATTGGTTTCTAAGATTAATAATTTGAGAGCTAGGTGATGAAAAGTTGTTATACCATGTTTTATGATACAAAGACTTCAGGATCTTGCTATGGTTTTGATAGAAATGATGGAGTCTTGAGAAATACCTAAAATGCCAATATATTATGATTGAGCTTATATTGATAGAATAAATGATATATTTTTGAATTCTGATAATGAAAATTATAAAAATTTAGCAAGTAAATACTTAGTTCCAGTACAAGAGTCTGAGACTGATTCAAATAAATTTTTATCTGCTAATTGACCTTGTATATTACTTTCACCTTCATGAATGATGCATTGATGAAGTGTTACAAAATATGTAAAACCTGTTTTATCTGATCCAAATAATGCTTTATTTTTTGTATGATATCAAGCTGAATGAACTACATGAAGAAAAATTCTTGAATGACTGAAAAGTTTTGATTTACCTTGAGTGTGATATGTAGATATTAAATCTCAAATAGAATCATTTTGAAGCTTTTCATGACACTGAGATCAAGATGATTTGGTCTTTTTAATGAGTGAGTTATGATTGAGGACTCAATCAAATGTTTTTGTTAATCATTGAGATAAAGGAAGTTCTCAAGATGCTCTTATAGAGGCTTTATCACAAAATTGAATAAATTCTAAACCATTTGAACTTTGAAAAACTTATAAAGTATATTAATATGGAAAAAGAAAAACTTAGCTTATCTAATAAAAATGACTTTGAATCTAGATTTACAAAAGAATATAAACAATCAATACTTTGAGCTCTATCTCAAGAGGAAGTTTTGAATGTTATCAAAAATAAAACAATAAGTGTTGATATGTCTATAAATAAAGTTTTGCAATCCTGAGACAAGAAAACAGAAATGTTACTTACTACTGTTTCTTGATTGCCTAAAGGAATAAATATTAGAAACCCAGATGTATTAGTTCAATTTTGTAGGATACATTGATTTTTTCCTATTGTAAGGAATATATATTTGGAATGACTTGATATTACAAAGATAAAAGATTTACCCCAAATTATGAATTTGTTTTTTTGGATGATAAAAAAATGAAATATTAATTTTGCAGTATATTCTGAAATTAGTAAAATAGTTGATTTATTAGATGAAAATTGAATAGATTGATATGATGTAGCTGATTTTTATTATATACTTTGAGTATTTGATAATATTAGACATGCATGATTTTCTGATATACCTACATCATTTTGAAACTCTCTACAAAAGAATAGGAATACTTGAACATTTTCTGAAAATATTTTTTGTGAAGTTGCATTTAGACTTGAAAATGAGTTGAGAAATGCTTTGGGTATATATTCTACATATCTTAATCTTGCTTCTATGAGAGATGATACAGAAAACAAAACTGATATGTGGTTTACATTAAATTCTTGAAATTCAAATAAATCATATTATAAACATTTACCGGTGCAATTTACTACATCTTATTTTGGTGCAAGAAACTGATATTCTTGAAATATGTCTCCATGAGCTAATAAAAAGTTAATGTGAATAGAAAAGAAATTGTTTCAAGAACAGGTGAATGGTAAAGCGAATTTACCTTTTGTAGTTTTATCTGTAAATTGAGAGTTTTCAAAAAAAATTGCAAATAGTGAATATTTAGACTCTTATCAAAATTGGATATCAAATAAAGATAGTAGAGAGTCTCAGTCTCTTTGAAAGTTTCCATTCTTTATAAATACACTTGATCAAGAGTCTTTAATAGCACCTAAAGTTGCTTATGTAATGCTAAATTTATTATTTTCAAAATTAAAATTTAAGAAATCTTTTAAATGAAAAAGAGATGTTTTATCATATAAAGATGAAATGAATTCATTTTTGAATGAGATATTGGAATCTTCAAAATGAATAAAAATTGGTTGGATATATTTAGATAAGATTTGAGCAAAAGTTGATAGTATATATAAAATTAAATCTCCAAATCCAAAGCAAAATTTTTACTTATCTTGTTATACAGTAAGTTTTTCTTATAAGTGAAAATTTTTATGAAATTTTAAAATATATGTTTAGTACTGTAGTATTTAAAAACTTATTGATAATTTTGCAAAAATATTTATAAATCTTAATATTTAATTTACTTTTTAAATTATTCTAAAATATATGAAATATAGTAATGAGTCTTTGGATAGGATACAAAAAATAGAAAAACTGAAAAAAGCTTGAGTTATAGTTTATGCAGATAAGTTTGAAAATAAAATAGATATAAAAGATATAATTGCTGCAAAAGATAATATAAAAGATGCAAAATACTTGATGGAAAACTGAGCATCTGGAGAATATATCACAGCAGGTAGATTGATAAATTACAAAAGTCATGGTAAACTTGCTTTTGGTAAAATAAGAGACAATACTTGAACTATACAAGTATGTTTTATGAAAGAAAAATTTCAATTAAATACTGGTGAAGAACTTTGTAAAGAGCTTGATATTGACTGAGAGAAAAAAACTTCTTATAAAATAGTTGAAAAATTTATAAATTCATGAGATTATGTTTGAATCAAATGAGACTTATTTCTTACTCAACATTGAGAACTCACTTTATTTGTTTCTGAAATTCAAATATTATCTAAAGCTATAAGACCACTTCCAGAAAAATGGCATGGGATTAAAGATGAAGATTTGCTATATAGGCAGAGGTACTTAGATCTTATAACTAATGAAGAAAGCTATAAAAGAATGATTTTTAGGAGTAAGTTTCTTAAATGATTAAGGAGTTTTTATGAAGAAAATTGATTTCTTGAAATAGAAACCCCAATTCTTTGAAGTGCAGCAAGTTGAGCTGCAGCAAAGCCTTTTACAACATATCATAATGATTTTGATCAAGAATTTTATCTTAGAATTTCACCCGAAACATCTCTTAAAAAGGCAACTGTGTGAAGATTTGAAAGAGTTTTTGAAGTTGCAAAAAACTTTAGAAATGAATGATCTGATCCTTCTCATATGCAGGAGTTTACTTCTGTAGAGCACTATTGTGTATATTGGGACTTCAAAGATAATATGAAATTTACTGAAGATATGTTTAATTATCTTTTTGATTATTTAAACTTAGATAATAAAATTAAGATAAAATCAAAAGATTGAAAAATAAATGAAGTTGATTTTACTACACCTTGGGAAAGGATAGACTATATAAAATGAGTTAAAGATGCTTCTTGAATTGATGTAAGTAAGTATGAAGAATGAGATGAAGTTAAATTAATTTCTGATATAAAAAATGCATGAATAGAATTTGAATGAATGGAGAATATGTGAGTTGCTACATTAATTGATTATCTTTATAAAAAAGTTTTGAGACCTAGTATAATTTGACCAGCATTTGTTTATAATTATCCTAAGACCATGCAACCACTTGCAAGAGTTTCTGATAGAGATTCTAATATAGTAGAACAATTTCAGCTTGTTGTTAATGGTTGGGAAGTGGTTAAAGCTTATTCAGAGCTAGTAGATCCTATTCAACAAAAAGAAAATTTTGATGCACAGTGAGATGCATTAGAAAGATGAGATGAAGAAGCTACATCTAGTGATGATGAGTTTGTTTTAGCTATGGAGTATGGTATGCCTCCTCAGTCAGGTTGGGGAATGTGAATTGATAGGATAATTAGTTTATTAACATCACAAGATAATATTAGAGATGTAGTACTTTTCCCTCTTATGAAACCAATGAATCAGGATGAAGAGTAAAGGTGAAAGGATAAAGGGTATGGAATTTATGCTTAATGATTAAATATGGATAATGATAATTTTAGAGCATTTGAGGATTTAGGTTTCTGGCAGAAATTAAAAGATTTAACAATTGAAGTATCTAAAATGATATCCTGATATATAAGGAAATTGAAAGATTAAAGACCAAATAACCTTTCACCTTTAAACTTTCACCTTTCAACTTTTAACTTTATAACTTTAATTATGTCTAAGATAATTTGAATAGATTTGGATGAAGTACTTTCAGAAACTGTAGAACATGCACTTATGGCAAATAATTATCAAATTTGTTGAATTCCTATAAAGAAAGAAGAGATAAAAGACTATTATATTTTTAGAATGAAAGAATTTGAGTGAATGCAACAAGAAACTGTAGATTTTTTTGGTGATTTTTTATTGTCTGAAGAAGCAAAATATATAAAACCAGTAAATTGAGCTTATGAAAAGTTGAAAGAATTGAAATCAGCTTGATATACATTGAAAGTAGTTACAGCTAGAAGAGATTATTTGAAAGATAGAACTTATGAATGGCTTGAAGAAAACTTACCATCTTTGATAAGTGATGTACATTTTACAAATAGTTTTTCAGATAACCATATAAAAAAATCAGAAGTTATCAAAAAAATATGAGCTAGATGTATGTTTGAAGATAATTTTGATTATGCTTATGATATTGCTTCAGCTTGAGTGAAAACTTTTTTATTGGAAAAGCCTTGGAATGTCAGTCAAACTGAAGATACTTGATTTATACAAAGAATAAGTAAATGGGAAAAGTTTAGTTTGGAGATGATAGAGTAATATTTACTTACTCTTATTTTCATTTATTTATATCCTAAAATAAATTTTAATGAAAGCATTGATTCTGATAGCAAACAACTGATTTCAAGATTGGGAGTTTTATTATCCAAAAACTGCTTTGGAAAATGCATGATTTGATATAACTATAGCATCTAGCAAAAAATGAGACTGCACAAGCAAACTTGGCAAGATAAATGCTTATGCAGACAATACTTTGGATGAATTAAAAGGGGATGATTATGATATAGTAGTTTTTGTTGGTTGACCATGAGTTGTAGCAGAGTTTAATAATGATATGAATTATATAAGAATATTTGAAGAAGCTATGAAGGCTAGTGTGGTTGGAGCTATTTGTATTGCACCTACTGTATTATCTAAGTCTAAATTTTTTGATTGAAAAAAAGTTACCTGATTTGATGCATGAGCATGAGAGCAAATAAATACAATCAAAAACAACTGATGAATTTTTACTTGAGAAGATGTGCAGGTAGATTGAAAATTTATCACAGCTAATTGACCAGATGCAGCAGAAAAATTTGCTGATAAAATATTAGAAGTTTATAATTCTTAGATTATATTGAATTTTAAACTAATTTTCTTAAAACTATATATGTTATTTATTGATAAGTTAGATTTTTATGTATAAAAATTTAGAAGATTTTTTACAAGTTTGAGAAGCCGTAAAGGCAGAAAAGCATCCTGAGTTTATAGATCACTTATTTTCAAAAATAAATGAACATATATCCAAAGAGTGAAGAGTTCTTATTTTGACATTAACAAAAAGATCAGCTGAAGAAGTAAATAATTTCTTTTTATCTAGATGATATAAATCCTATTATTTACATAGTGAGATAGATACAGTGGATCGTTGGGAAATTATTAAAAGGTTAAAAGACTGAAAAATAGATATTTTGATATGAGTTAATTTATTGAGGGAATGAATCGATTTGCCAGAAGTTTCATTTCTTGCGATTTTAGATGCAGATAAGGAATGATTTCTGAGGTCTACAACTTCTTTGATACAAATAATTTGAAGAGCTGCTAGAAATCCAAATTCTGAAGTTTGCTTATATGCTGATGATTTTACTGAATCTATACTAAAATCTTTGTATGAAACTTATCGTAGGAGAAATGTTCAAAATAAATATAATCAAGAACATTGAATCACTCCTGAAAAGGCAATATCTAATGTTAAGTCATTAGAAGTAGTAAAAACTGATGATGAACTAGATCTAAGTTCAGTTTGAACCAAATGAAAAGTTAAAAAACTTAAAAAAATGACAAAAAAAGAAAAAGAAATTATATTGAAAGATCTTAGAAAACAACTTGATTTAGCTGTTGCTAATTGGGAGTTTGAGCAGGCTTCTTCTATTAGAGACCAAATAAAAGAAATAGAATGAGATTAATATTTATTTTTAATTTGAAGATTTATGATATTAAAATGAGAACCAGTTGTAGATAGTATTAAGAAAAAGCTTATTGATTATAACTTTTGAGACGAAAGTTATATTTGAATATTACTGCTTTCAGATGATATGGCTAGTAAAAAGTATGTAAGCCTAAAACAAAAATTTTGAAAAGAAGTATGATTGGATGTTTTTATTTATTCAAAAGATAATGAAAATATAGACCCTTATAATCTTGATAATGTTTTATCAAAAATTGATTCATTGAACAAAGATGAGAATTGTTTATGAATAGTTGTTCAGTTGCCAATTAATGAAACTTTATCTTGATATTTTTCTTTGATATTATCTTCGATTAGTCCTCAAAAAGATATAGACTGACTGTGATGAGTTCTTTTTTGACTTAATTTAGTATGAAAAATTAAATTTGTACCTGCTACACCTAAGGCTGTATTAAAAATTCTGGAATATTATAAATTAGATGATTATAGATGAAAAAAAATTTCAGTTATATGACAAAGTAATCTTGTTTGAAAACCCTTAGCATTAGAACTTATGAATGCAAATGCGGAAGTTTTTTCATTTAATGAAAATGTTAATAATAATGATTTAAAAAATATTTGTAAAATATCTGATTATATTATATCAGCAACTTGAGTTTGTTCTTTGATCGACTCATCTTATCTCAGAAGTGATCCCTCTCAAGTCATAATAGATGTTTGATTTTGAAAAAAATGAAATAAGGTAATGTGAGATGTTGATTATGAAGCTGTTAAAGATTATGTAAAAGCTATAACTCCTGTTCCATGATGAGTATGACCTGTTACTGTTGCATGCCTTTTTGAAAATATAATTGATCTTGATAAAGTTTAAATTGGACTTGAAAAAGCATTGCATTAATATTAATATATGACTTGATTTATCTATATAATCTACATTTGTTATGTGAAAATGAAATAAAAAGCCAAAGAGAATACTATTGAAATTGTCTTGAGAAGCTTTGCAATGAGATAATGAATATTGAATTGATGTTGATTTCTTGCAAGAACTCTCAAAAAAATTAGTTTATTTATCTAAATATAAGTGATTACAAATAATTATAGTTATTTGATGATGAAATATATTTAGATGAGTAAGTTGAGCAGCTAGTTGAATTGATAGGTCACAAGCTGATTATATGGGTATGCTTGCCACTGTAATGAACTGAATAGCTTTATGAGATGCAATTGAATCAAACTGAAATGAAGTTAGAATTATGTCAGCACTGGATGTTCCAAAAGTAGCAGAAACTTTTATTAGAAGAAGAGCTTTAAAGCATTTAGAAAAATGAAGAATAGTATTATCAGTTGCTTGAAGTTGAAACCCTTATTATACAACTGATAGTGCGGCAGTGCTTAGAGCACTTGAATTATGATGTGATTTTATGGTGAAATGAACAAAAGTAGATTGAATATACGATAAAGACCCAGCAAGACATGAAGATGCGAAAAAATATGAAAATATTACCTTATCAGATGCATTATGAAAATGATTAAAGGTTATGGACCAAAGTGCTATAGCATTAGCAAAAGATGAAAAATTACCTATTTTCGTTTGTAAAATTAGTGATATAGAAAAAATTCTTTCTAAAACAATTAAGTGAACATATGTAGATATAGATTAAAAATTTATTTATTAACTAGCGATATGAAGCTTGGTGTTGTGACTTCCTATTTTGATGATTTATTTATAATGTCTTTTTTAAATAAATATAATTTTGATTTTGAAATATATTTTGATTGGGAAAATTGACCTTATCAAGATAAATGAATAAATTCTTCTCTAGCTAGTATTAGAGATTGAATAGATTATTTGAAAAATAAGAATGTTGATAAAATAATTCTTCCTCCTATATATGAATTTCTTATACAAGATGATTTAATATTGGATATATTTAATCAATATTTATACTATTCTTTAGATAAAAGTATTGTTTGAAAAATATGAATATTATGAGATTTTTCTGATTCTGAGCTAGTAAATGATAAATTAAAAAAAGAAATTTCTAAATACAAAGCAAATGAAAAACAAATAAACACCAAAAATTTTAATCATTCTTTTCCTATTTGGTTCAAACAAGTTAATTTGTGGAAGTATTTTTTGTATAATTTGTCTTTTAAGCAACCATTAGTGAATAAATCAGTAAAAACTGATTTGAGATATTTCAAAGATGCTTATGTAGATACTGTAATACCACTTAATTATTGATATTTTGCTTTTCAAAAAGTAATTAAGAATTTTTTAAATCAAAAAAAAATTAAATTCCATTGAAAAGATATTTTAACCAATATTATAGATGATAATCTTTTACATATAAATTCTTGAAGATTTTCAGTTAATATAAATTATACATGAGATATTTGATTATTTTTATCTTCAAAAAAATGGAATTGGATAATTAATAGATGAAAGCAAAATAAATTTAATCTTGAAGAAGTAAGATAAATTCTTATAAACAATTTTTAATTAGAGATATTTAATAAGAATTAAATTTTAATGAAAACTTTTGGTTTTAGAAAGCCTCCACAAAAAACAAATATAATACATAAAATTATATTGAATCTTAATTATACATATATTTTTTTATTGCTTTTGTCTTTTTCTTTTTTTAGCACTTTTTCTAATATTTCAAAAGTTATATCACATGATAATTTAAATATTACTAATATAAAAGAACTTTTTGCTGACTTAGCAGTTTACTCATATCCTTTTGATTCAAGTCTTACAAGTTTTTTTATGTCATCTAAATATTTAATTTCTTCTTATAATGATTGAAACAAGTTGCTACATAATAATTTGGAAGATATAAATTTTGTATTAAATTATATCCAAGATAATCATGATAAAATTAATTATATTACAAATAATAAATACAATAAGTTTTTTGATTTTTTTTCTGATTCATTAGAACATAGAGAAGATTTATATAAAATTTTGTGAAAGGAAGAAAAACAAACTTATATTGTGGCATTGCAAAATTCAAATGAATCAAGACCTAATGGATGATTTTTTGGTAGTTTTCTTAGATTAGATTTTTATTGATGAAAATTATTAGAATATGAAATAATTGATTCCTACTATGTAAATCATATAGATCCTGATGCTAATGTTGAATCTCCTCAACGAAGGGAAAAATATATTTGATCTGAGAAAATATGATTTGTATCTAGCAATGTCTTGGGCTTTACAGATAAAGATGCAAAAAATATCATTGATATATATGAACAAGCTTTTCCTGAAGAGGAAATTTCATGAGTTATATTTTTACAGTCTAGTTTCTTGGAGTCAATATATCCAAGTATTAGAAATAAAATATGGGAATGGCAGTTTATAAATGCTAATACAGATGAAATAAGGTGAGATGATTGACCTTGAAAAAAGGATATTTATAAAGAAGAATTAGGTTTATTTTTGGAAAATAATTTATTATCAATCATAAAAAATTTCTTTGAGAACTTCCAAATTGCTTTTGAAGATTCAAATGTACAGGTATATATGCCTAATACTTCGTCTGAATTTAGAGATTTTTTGATAGATAATAATCTTAAGACAGTTTATGATGATGAATATTTATTTTTATGGGATTTTAATTATTCATATAATAAAATAGATTGATTTGTAGAAAAAGATTTGAGTATATTTTCTTGAGATAATTTGCTAAAAAATACTAGTTGAGATATTTTAGAACACAACTTATATAGTTGAGATTATAGAATAAATATTTGATATAATATAAGTGTATCAAACTATTATAAAAATTATATAAATAATCTTTCTGAATTTTATGATATAGAGCTTTCAGAAAGAGAAGAGCATATACTTAATCTAACATATGTTTTTGATAATATGTGAATGATATATATGCCTTCTAACTTTGAAGTTAATTGATTGTCTTGATATTATGATAAGTATAATTTTATTGAATTACCTAATTATAATTTACTTTTGTATTGGATATCTTGAAAAGAAAATAATAAATACTACAATTTATCTATAGATTTAACTGTTAATTAAGATAATATATGCTGTCTTTATATATACATACTCCTTTTTGTAAGCAAAAATGTTCTTATTGTAATTTTTTTGTATCTCCCACTGATAAAATGGAGGATTCCAATTCATTTGTAAATAATTATATTGATTCTTTGAAATCACAAATTGATTTTTTTGCAGAAAAATTTCCAAAGGAAGAAATAAAAACAATATATTTTTGATGATGAACACCTTTGGAATTGTGAAAAGAAAATATTTTTTCAATTGTTGATAAAATTATTGATAAATTTGATACAAGTTTGTGTGAAGAAATTAGCTTTGAATTGAATCCTGATCCTTTTAACGATGTCCTGGATTTTGTTGCTAGTTTTAATAAAAAATACAAAAATTTTTTCAGAATAAGATATAGTTTTGGTCTTCAGAGTCTTAATGATGATGTCCTAAAATCTACTTGAAGAAATTATGTTTATAATACTTTGATCTGATTTATTAGAGATCTAACAGAATATAAACAAGCTAATAATATTTTTAATTTTGATTTTATTGCATTTGGTGCTATAGATTATAAATGACAGTGGTTACCGGATTATAAAAAATTTTTTTTAACTAATTTTATTAACTCATCTTTTGCAGATAGTTTTTCATTGTATACATTAGAGTTGTTCCCATGAAGTTTTATGTACAACAACTATTCTCCTAATGATGATTTGATATATGAGGAGTTTGATAATTATAAGAATTTATTGTTTGATTGATGATATAAAAGGTATGAAATATCTAATTTTGAGCTTCCATGAAAGAGGAGTTTACACAATATGGTTTATTGGAATTTAGAAGAGTATTTAGGACTTTGAATGTGAGCTAGCTCTTTTTTGAAAAAAGATAAAGCTTTTAAGATTTTTGATGATTTATGAGAAGAACATTTAGCAGTTAGGTTTGAAACCTCAAAAGTTTGGAAGGATTTTTTTAATAATAATTTTGATAAATTTAATAATATAAGCAAATTAAACAATAAGGACTTGTTGCTTGAAGAATTTTTTTTGTGATTGAGAACTAAAGAATGAATTGCTGATTTTGAGAAATATTCGGATATTTTGGTAGATGACTGGGAAAATATAAAAAATGATTTAGAAGAATCTTATTATTTAAAAACTAAGAATTGAAGAACATTTTTGAAAAGTAAGTGAATGGATGTTTACAACACAATAATTAATAAACTGCTTAAAGATTTTTAATTTTCTACAATGTATTGATGAAAAAAACCAACATTTTAAAGGATCTAAAACCAAAAATTACTAATTTTTTAAGTAAAAATCCAAATTGAATTATAATTATAACCTGACCTACAGCTAGTTGAAAAACTTGAATATCTGTAGATTTGGCTAATTATTTTTGAAATGTAGAAATTGTATCTGCAGATAGTAGGCAGGTGTATAAATATATGGATATTGCTACTGATAAAATTTCTAAATCTATTAGATCAAGTATTAGACATTATCAAATAGATATAATTGACCCTGATGAAAATTATACAGTTTGACAACGAAAAAAATCTACAAATAAAATAATAGATAGTATTCAAAGAAAGTGAAATATTCCTTTTGTAGTATGATGAACTTGACTTTATATTAGTTCTTTGTATAAAAATTATGATATACCTGAGGTTTCACCAGACTATAATTTAAGATGAGACTTGGAAGATAAAGAAAAAAAAGAATCTTGATATTTGCATAAATATTTGTCAAAAATAGATCCCAAAGAGGCAAATAAGATTCATCCCAATAGTACAAGACATATTATAAGAGCCATAGAGATATATGAAAAAACCTGAAATAAAAAATCAGATTTGTCATCAGAAAATCCTGTAGACAGACCTATATTGCTTGTTTTATTATGGCCAGATAAAAATATATCAAATAAATTGATAAAAGATAGAGTAGTGAAAATGTATGAAAAGTGATTAATAGAAGAAACAAAATTTTTGCTAGATAAATGATATGATTTAAGTTTACAAAGTATGAATTGAATTTGATATAAAGAAACTGTTTATTATCTTGACTGATTAATTTCTTTGGATGAATGTGTCGACATGGTATCAAATGCTACCATAAAATTTGCTAAAAGACAAAGAACTTGGTTTAGATCTTATATCAAAGATTATGAATCTTTCCCAAAGGATAATGTAAAATATGAAATATATAATGTAGATTTGTAAGTTTAATAGTGATAAATATTTTCTTGATTTTTTAAATTAAATATGTAAATTGTTTGTATATTTAATAATTAATAATTTATTCTAATGAAAAAATTAATAATATCTTCTTTTTTGATATCTACTTTGTTTTTAGCATGATGTTTTCAAGAAGAAGAGGAAGAAGTTGTATTAGATGATACTCCAAGTCTGGATACATCTGAAGATGTAAGTTTTGATGAAGCTTATTCTTATATGATTGATAGTTATTTTAATACTGTTTGAAATATTTCAAAAATATGAGATTCATGGGATTATGTTACAGAAGAATTTGATATGGATGCGGATGTTTCGTCTGAATTTATTAATTGAAATTTAAATTTATCTGTAATATCAAATGCTGTTAATGATGCATCAATTCTTGATCTTGATTCAGAGACTGAAATTTCTTTCTCTTTAGACTGAGAGATGGAAGATTTTGGTGAAACAGTTGAAGCTAATGTTAGTTGAGTTATTGATTTAATAACAAGTTCTTGAAAGATATTTGCTAGTTTATCTAGTTTTGACATAGATTCTCAAGATCCTGAAATTGCTATGATGTCAATGATGGTTGATTGATATGTATGAGATTGGTTGCTTTTACAAGATATGCAAGAAATGGAATGATATGAAGATATAGATGATATATCTTTATCTCCATCAGAGATGTATGAGATTCTTGATGATATGTCTGAGCTTATGAAAGATTATCCTTTTCTTGAAGAAGTTGAGGATAAAGGTGACTGAGTATTTGAAGTTGATTTAAATACAGAAAATGTAATATCATTTTATCAGTCATTGCTAGATATGGATCAATTTGATTATGCTGATATTAGTGAAGAAGAACTTGAATTGATTAGGCAAGCTATAAGTGAAATTGATGAAAATGTTGAATTTGATGCAGAATTGAGTGTTACTGATGATTATGTTAGATTAGATATTGAAGAACTTTTAATTAATGATGAGGTTAGTGTTACTTGAGTTCTATGAACTGATAATGGTGAATTGAGCTTTAGTTCTCAAGGAACTGATGATTCTTTAGAATTTACTTATGAAAGATGAGATTCTTTTGATTTTAGTGCTGTATGATATGAATATTGAGAAAAATTATTTGAATTAGAATGATCTTTTGTTTTTGATTATTCAAGTGATAGTTATGATATGTCAGGTAATATTGAAATAAAATCAGATGATATGTTTACTGTAAATATTAATATGTCTGATTCAGTATTTGAATGAGAATCTTTTGAAATTAGTGAGCCTGAAAATTATACTTCTTTGGAAGAACTTATGTGATGAATGTTTTGATGAATGCCAATGGATCAAGGTATGGAACAAGAAGTGCCAGGAATGGAACAAGAAATCCCTGATGAATTAGACTGACAAATAGAAGGTTTTTAATATATTAATTAAATAAGGTGTCTTTCAAAAAAAAACAAATTTGACAATCTTGAAGCTTTAGGTCATCTTTAATTTGATTAAAAAATTTATTTTCAAGTTTTGCATTTTATGTAAAACTTGTTTTTGTTGTTGTTTTTATTTGAGTTATATTTTATTTTTCTACTTTTGCTATTGATTTTTGAAAAAATCTTTTAAAGGATGTTTCTTTTTTTGTTGTAAATACCGTTAGTAGTAATTTTTGAGAAGAAATGGAAAAGGATGATTTTTGACAAATTAATGCATTGATTCTTGGTTATGATGATTGATATTTAGCAGATAGTATTATGATTGCATCATATGATCCAGCATTATGATCAGTAAGTTTCTTATCTATCCCTAGAGATTTATATGTATCTAATAGTGAAATTTGATATAATTGAAGAGTTAATTGAATATTGCCTACAGTTTATCGTTCAACTTGAAACTTATCTGATTGATTAACTTCTCTGATTGATACTGTTGAAAAAATTACTTGAGTTCATGTAGATTATTATGCATTAATTGATTTTGATTGATTTGTAAATTTAGTTGACAGTGTTTGATGAATAGATATTGATGTGCCAGAGAGACTTTATGATAATAAATATCCAACTCCTGATTGATGATATCAAACTTTTGTAGTTGAGGAATGAAAACAAACATTTGATTGAGATAAGGCATTGAAATATGCCAGAAGTAGGCAGACAACTTCAGATTTTTCAAGATCATTTAGACAACAATTAATTATTGAAGCATTAGTAGATGAAATTATTTCCACTAGAAATATTGCTAATGTTTCAAATTTGCAAAATTTGTATTGAGAATTTACAAGTATGCTTGATACTAATATTAGTTTTAGGCAAATGTTATGAGCAGTTAATTATGTAACTGACTTAAATTACTTTCATAATTCAGTACTTACTGCTGATTGTGATAGGTCTTATTTTGAAACAACTGATGTTTGATGTTTTCTTTATTATCCAAGAAGAGAGCTTTTTTGATGAAGTTCTGTTCTGCTGCAAGAATGAGCTAGTGAAAATAATATAGCAAACTATTCAAGTATACACAATTTTTCTTTTATGTTTTTGCATAATCAAGCTTATTTGATAGAGTCGGCTGAAATTTTAATTAAAAATTGAGTTGAAAGATCTAAACTTATACAAGAGTATTGAAGAAGTGAACCTATTGCAAACAACTTATGAATAGAACTTAAAAAATATTGATTTAATGTTGTTGATGTAGAAAATTCTGATAGTGAGTATGAAAAAACAACTATATATATTTCCGATGAAGACTCATTTTCTTCTACTATTAATTTATTGAAAATGTTTTTTTCTTTTGATACTGTTGTTGATGAAGATCTTGATAGTGATATTGAAATAATTTTATGAGAGTCTTTTATTAGTAGTTAAACAACATAATTTTATTAATATTACAACTTGAAATTAGTTTTAGTTGAATTACTTATTTTTTTATTTATACTAAATTAGGTAATTTATAAACTTAATAAATATTAATATGTGAGCATTGTGATTTCTGTCTTTTGTTCTTGTAGTTTTCATAGTTACAGTAATATTCTTTACCTTAGTTAAAATTTCACCTTATGAAAAATGAGTTAAAGAAAGACTTTCAAAATATGTTTGAACTTTAGATTCAGGTTGGCATATTATAATTCCCTTTATAGAGTCTGTTAAAAAAGTTGATATGAGGGAAAGAGTAATTAATACAACACCTCAAAATATGATTACTTATGATAATGCTTGAGTAACTGTTGATGCAGTAATTTTCACTCAAATTTATGATGCAAAAAAATCTACTTATGAGATTCAAGATCCTATTTTGGCTGTGAATAATTTATGAATCACCACATTAAGATGAATAATTTGAACAATGTCACTTGATGATATATTATGAGACAGACAAAAAATTAATACTTATGTTCAAACAAATTTGTCAAAAGAAACTGATAAGTGGTGAATAAGAATAAATAAAGTAGAAATTCAAAAAATTGATCCCCCACAAGACTTAGTTGATGCTATGAGTAAACAAAAAATAGCTGAGCAAGAAAAGAGAGCGGAAATTCTAAAAGCCCAATGACAAAAAGAGTCTTATGTTTTGGAAGCTCAATGATATAAAGAAAAACAAATACTTGAGGCTCAATGAGAAGCACAAGCTATTGAGAGATTAGCAGAAGCTAAAGCAAAAGAAATTGAATTAGAATCTACTGCAGCTATTAACTTTTTCAAAGATAATGCTATACTTAAAGAACAACTTAGAGTTGCTCAAATATCTTTGAAAGAAAATAGTAAATTTGTTATTGATTCAGAAATTGTTGACACTTTAAAATGAGCATTAGGGAAAATTATTAAGTAAGTTGAAAGGTGGAATCTAGTGATATTTAAAATTAAAACTCAAATTAAATGAAAAAAGAAGAAATCTTTGAGGTTGCTGAAAAGCATTTTTTTGCAAAAAGATATACAGATGTTAAATTAGATAATATTGCTAATAGTTTGAATATTAGAAAACCTAGTTTATATTATTATTTCACTGATAAAAAAGATCTTTTTATGCAAACTTTAAAATATTCTATGAATAAGTATATATCTTCTTTGGAAGATGCTATAAAAGATAAAGATCTTGAAAAATTTTTGGAGTGGTATTTGATTTTTCCCTCAGAAAATAAAAACTTATTTGCAGTAGCTTTTCAAAAGTGATATTGTGTTGATAAAGATATAAATTCTGCTATTTTTTCTTGAAAAATGTTAGTAGATAAAACTATACAAGATTTTTTATCTAACTTTTGATGAAGTATGGTAAAAAGGTATTTAATTATTAATTTATTGGAAAAGCTTGCACAAGATAATTGTGTTGATGGTTATTGTCTTAAATATGAGCTTAAAGATATACTTCCTGAAATAAAAAACTTTTTAGAATCATAAATTCTTTTACTACTTAAATAACTATAATCATGTGAAGAGTTTTTATACCAAGACATATTTCATGATGAATGTTTAATATGAATATATCAATGTGACCTATCACAGTTTCAATGGTTCAATTATTTGTTCTTGCTTTATGAGCTGCAATTGTTTTATCTATTTGGAATTGACTTAATAATGCTTGAGTTGATTGAGTAGTTGCTTGAATTTTAGTGCTGCCAATAGCTATTATATTTATAGTTATTGCATTTTTTAATGTGTCTGAGCTACCATTAGTTCCATTTATTGCAAAAATGATTAGAACTTACTTTTTTGATGAAACAAAAAAATTTCAAACTTGTCAAAAATCTGTTGATCCTAAAAATATTATGGTTTCAAAACTTAGGACTAGTAAAGCTGAACAAAAACAAGAAATTAAAAAAACAAGCAAAATAGATAATTCAAAAATAAAAGATATGTCAGATATATTTTGATAGTTATTTAGGATTAAATTTAATATATGCATAATTTATCATTTGTGTTTTTTGATTTTTCGGGTCTAAGTATATCTATATTAATACTGCTGCTTGCTCTAATGGTTTTAATATTTAATTATTATATTAAACCAAATTTTGTAGTTCCTTTTAAAAATATAATTTTACCTAGATATTTTTATGAGAAGTTTATTATTTTATTAATATTACTTTGATTATTTATTATACCTCTTAATCCTTATATGTATTGAGATACTAGATTGGTATCTGAGTCTAATTCAAATATTCAAATTTTGTTTGATGTTAGTTTATCTACTACTAGTACTGATGTTTGAGAGTCAAGGAATAAGATACTTAGAAATGCATTGTATGAATTTATAGATTATTTTTATGGCTATAATATTTGAATTATTACTTATTCATCTATACCTTTTAATTGGCAAGCATTTAGCACAAATACAAGTGCTATACTTAGAAAAGTTGAAAAACTTAATTTATCTGAATTTCCTCCAACTGTAAATTTTGTATGAACAGCAGTTTGAGATGCTATGTATCTTTGATTAGATAATTTTATTAGACTTTACTGAGATGATCAAGATCCTAATTATATGGTTTTATTTACTGATTGAAATTTTAATCGGGGTTCTGAACATGAGCAAGCTGCTGAGTTATTAAATGAATTTCAAATTCCTGTTTATGTTATTGCAGCTTGAAGACAGGATGATCAAATTTGATATGATAGTTTTTGAAACCCTGTAATGGCAGTTTTTGGTTGGTGAGAAATCAAAAAAATAGCTAATGCTTCGTGATGAAAAGCTTTTGATATTACTTGAATGAATGATATTTCATCTGTTTTTTCAGAAATATCTAATGATATAGAGCAAAGACAAGAGTTTGATACTCAACAAGAATATATTTATTTGAATAAATATATTTATTTAGTAATATCTATATTGTTGTTTTTATATATTCTTAATAGATTGCTTATATATAAGCATAAATAATTTATTTTTTAATTTTATATATGTCTAACTTAGTTGATGATATACTAACTTGAGTTGATATTGTTGATGTTATTTCACCTTATGTTGATTTGAAAAAATCTTGATCAAATTATTCTTGATTAAGTCCTTTTCAGAATGAAAATACACCATCTTTCATGGTTTCTCCACAAAAACAGATTTTTAAAGATTTTAGTTCTTGAATTTGATGAAATGCTATAACTTTTATTATGGAGATTGAAAAATGTGAATTTTGGGATGCTGTAAAAATATTAGCTCCTAAGGCTAATATTTCATTAGATGATTATTTAAAAAACAATAATTTTTGAGATTCTTGAACCAAAGAAAAAGAGAAGATTAAGCTTATTAATAAGCGTGCATTAGAATTTTTCAAAAACTCATTAAATAATTGTCAATCTGCTATGGATTACCTAATAGATAATAGGAAACTTGATGATAAGACTATTAAAAAGTTTAATATATGATATGCAACAAATAGTTATTATGAAATTTTAGATTATCTTAGATCTAAATGATTCTCTAATGATGATATTATTCTTTCATCATTAGCAAAAAAGTCTACATATTGAGACCTATATTCATTTTTTAGAAATAGAATAATTTTTCCTATATATGATCATATGGATAATTTAGTTGCATTTGCTTGAAGAGTTTTAGATCCCAATGATAATCCAAAATATTTAAATATTTCTGAAACTAAAATTTATGATAAATCAAAAATTTTATATGCTTATAACTTAGCAAAAAGAAATTATAAAGAATTTTGAAAAATAATAGTAGTAGAATGATATATGGATGTTATTTGATTAGATAGAGCTTGATTTCCTATATGAGTTGCTCCTTGTTGAACTTCTTTGACCAATCACCATATAAAGCTTATAAAAAGACTTACTGATAATGTCTTGTTTAGTTTTGATACAGATGATGCATGAATAAATGCAACTATAAGATGAGTTAAAATTGCTTGGTCAAATGATCTTTTCCCTAAAATATTAGTTTTGCCTGACTGATATAAGGATATTGATGAATATGTAAATGAGTTTTGAGAATTAAATTATTCTGAAACTGATGCTTTTGAATATATAATTGAATTAGTTCTTAATAAATATAATCCAAGCTCTCCAAGTAATAGAAAAACTATAAATAATTTGGTCTTTGATATGTTTTCTTATATTTCAGATTATTCTATACTTTCATATTATATGGAAATCTTTGCAAAGAAAATATGAGTAAATTATGATATAATATTTTCACAGTTTAAATCATATTTAAAGAATAAAAGAACTTATAATAATACAAGAAAAGAAGAAAGTAAAAATAATAATACTGAATTAAAAATTGATACATTGTTGAGTTTGTTTTATAAAGATTTTGTAAATAATTATTTAGATCAAGATTTAATAAATGCTTATATAAATTATTTTGATTATATATTTGAATTATTAGAATATGATAATAAGGTCTATGATATAATAAGATGAAATATATCGTCAGATAAAAAAGATATATTGCTTCAATGACAACTATGGCGAGAGAAGCAATTTGATGAACTTAAATTAGAAAAAAAATCGAATATAATCTTGAATTTTTTAAAAAGTGAAGCTCATAGATTGTCAAAAGATATACTACAATCAAAACTTTTTTCTAATGATAAAAAACAAAAAGTTCTAGAAACTTTAAAATCATTGTAATGATATTTTTGTCAATACTTTTATAAAAAATATTAATGAATAATTTTTTTTATTTTTCTAAATCTTTATAATATTATTAATTTATTATTAATATAGTTTTTATGACAAAAAAGAAAGATTTATTAGTAGAGATTCAAGATTTAAAATGGTGATATCCTAAGGCTCCTAATTTCATATTTGAAGATTTTAATTTTAAGCTTTATGAGGAAGATTTTTGTTTTATTTTATGAAAATCCTGAATTTGAAAAACTACTTTAGTTAAATTTTTGATAAGACAACTTAGGCCACCTAAAAAAATGATATTTCATAAAAAAGATGATCTTGCAAGACTTACTGATATAGAAGTTCAAAAGTATAGGAGAAAGATTGGAGTAGTGCATCAAGATTTTAAACTTATAGATTATAAAACTGTAAAAGAAAATATTGAGTATCCTTTAGAGATAGTAGGTAAAAGAGCTAATATAATTAAATCTAGAGTTGATGATATGCTTTATAAGATGTCATTAATGGATAAAAAAGATGTAATGATTCCTAATCTAAGTGGTTGAGAAAAACAAAGGGTTGCTATTGCTAGAGCATTAGTTACTGATCCTGAGTTTATTATTGCAGATGAGCCTACAGGTAATTTAGATAAAGAAACATCACAAAATATAGCAGATTTATTAATAGAATTGAATAATCAAGGTAATACTATAGTTTTTATTACTCATGATCTTGATCTAGTTGATTATGTAAAAAATAAACATTCTGTAAATATTGTTAAGATTTAAAAAAACCTTTATTTGCTCTTGAAAACTTTAATTTATGTTATATAATATTAAATATCAATTTATTAATATAAACAAAAACAAAATGTCAACTTCAGAAAATCTTAGAGAATTGATACTAAAAGAGTTGAAACAATTAAATATTGCTTGATTCCTTTATACTGAGTTAGAAAAAATACTACCTTTACTAAATTATTATAAATTGCATAATTTATACGATAATATAGAAGAATTATCTTCTTTTTTATTATCTATTAATAATGATTTTAATTCCAAAGTTGATAATTTACTACTTAATGAAATTATAAATGAAAAATAATTTAGCTTTCAATGAAGCTTTTGATACTGATATTGATCTAACAAAAGAGCAGCTTGAATTTGTAAATGAGTTTATAGATTATATAAAGTGAACTGATATAGAAAGAGATTTAAATTATTATTTTTGAAATTCATGAGTTCATGATTTTGTAAAAAGGTATATAGCTATCTCATGAATACCAGAAAGCTTTGAATCTATTAGGTCAGATCTAAAAAAAATAATATCTAAATTACCTTGATTTGCAATAGAGTCAAGAACATTTTTGACACTTTGAGTTATGCAAGTAGTTAATAATCCAAGTAGATTCTCTGATCCTAATCTTTAAGCCTGTTATAATTTATTATTTATAAAAGCCAGTATCTTTTATGATCTGGTTTTTAAATTTGATTAAATAATTTTAAATTAAGTTGATTTTTTCTTGTTTTAGATTATATTAATGAAAGTTTTATGTAGGAATTTAAGTATATGTGAAAAACAAATAGTCAAATAGATACATTTGTTGATTCTGCTCAGCTTCTTTGAGAAAAGCTTGCAAGTTTTTTTGTTTGAAAGAAAAATACTTGATCAAAAAAAACAAAAATAAAATCATGATATATTTACTATAAAATAAAACCATTTAAAGATGATGATAATATCCTTGCTTATTGGCAAGGTTTCATGTCAAGCATGATTAATAGTAAAGTACAAATACAGTTTGCTATATTTTGAGATAGTAAAAATATAAAAATTATTGTTAAAATACCTCATAGTTTGAAGGATTATTTTGAGAATAATTTTTATTCATCTTTTCAAAATTCTGAATTAGTACTAATTGATAACTTTGAATTAAGCCCTGAAAAATATCTTTTTTTCAAAGAAGCATCATTTTATAAAAAACAAGATTTTATTGAAGAGTGAGTTTATATTGATCCTGTTAATAATGTTTATTCTTTGTTTGTAGATTCTCCAGCAAATCAAGAACAGTTTATTGTTTTTGACTATAATTTTGCAACTTGAAATACATTTTTTACAAAATTAATTCTTTTTCTAAAATCATTTTTTGCAAAATTATTTCTTGGTCAAATTGAAGAAAAGTCTGAAAGTGATGAAGAGAAATTAGAGGATATACCAAAACTTAAAATATCAATATGATACAGAGGGGTCCCTGATCACAAAATTAAATCTATATTTAATAAACTTTTGAAATCATGAGAAATTAAATTTTCTAATACTAATTCTCCATTTCTTATTAATTCTGATAGTAGTATTAATGTTTTTCATTTACCAAGTAGTGATTTTGAGATTAAAAATTTGGAATACTTAGAATACAAAAAACTAGCATACCCATGACATATTCCTACTAGAGATAACTCTGAAAAAAATGATATTACTTTGCTTGGTTATACTGATTATAAAAATAATAACTTAAAATTTGGTATTAGAAATGAAGATAAGTTTCGTCATATGTATGTTATAGGTAAGACTGGTATGTGAAAGTCTACTTTGATATCAAATATGGCAAGAAGTGATATGATAAGTAATAAGTGAATTTCTGTGATTGATCCTCATGGTGATTTGGTGGAAACTTTGCTTGAACATATACCTTCTTGGAGAACAAATGATGTAATACTATTTGATGTTGCTGATCACAAATATCCTATATGATTTAATATTTTGGAATATGAAACAGAAGAAGAAAAGAACCTTGTAGTAAGTTGAATTGTATGAACTTTCAAAAAATTATATTGAGACTCTTGGGGTCCTAGATTGGAATATATACTTAGAAATGTAATATTATCCTTGATAGAATATCCTGATTCTACACTTTTGCATCTTATCAGAATGCTTAAAGATAAAAACTTTAGGGAAGAAGTTTTGGAATATGTGAAAGACCCTATTGTAATCAAATTTCGAAGAGAAGAGTTTGATAAGTGGAATGATAAATTTAAAGATGATGCAATAGCACCTATTGTAAATAAAGTAGGTCAATTTTTGTCTTCTCCTATTGTTAGAAATATTTTTGGTCAGACAAAAAGTAAAGTAAATATCAGGAAAATTATGGATGAAGGTAAGATATTGCTTATAAATTTGAGTAAATGAAAAATATGAGAAGATAATGCTGCTATGATAGGTTCTTTTATAGTTACAAAATTCCAAATTGATGCTATGTCTAGGGCTGATATGAGTTATAATGAAAGAAATGACTTTTATTTGTATATAGATGAGTTCCAAAACTTTGCTACAGATAGTTTTGAAAATATATTGTCAGAAGCTAGAAAATATAAATTATCTTTGATATTAGCAAATCAGTATATTAGTCAGATAAGTGAAAACATTAAAAATGCAATTTTTGGTAATGTTTGAACTATGATTACATTTGGATTGTGATATGATGATGCCAATATTATCTCTACTCAATTTAAGTGAATTGTAAGTCCAAATGATATTATATCTTTGCCCAAGTTTAAGGCTTATAGTAAAATTATGGTAGATTGAACAAGTACTAATCCTTTCAGTATGACAACTTTTCCATTGCCAAGTCCTGAACTTTGAGAGGAGACTAAAGAAAAGATTAAAAAACAATCTCGTCAAAGATATGCTATAGAAAAAGAAAGACTAGAGGCTTTGATAAAAAACTGGTCTGATAAGAAATTTTCAAAAACAGAAAAAGCAGTACAAAAAGCAAAAGAAAAATCAAATGAAAAAAAAGATATAATAGAAGATACTGTAAATAAAGATGTCTCTGATAAATGAACTTCATGAATAAGTTTGTGAAGTGAATATGATTGAGTAGTTAAGCTAAAATATAATTATTGATTATTTGTAATGGTTTGAGATGATGAGTGATTACTTCATAAGAAAAAAATAAATGTTCCTGAGTGAGTGAAGTGGAAAGATATGTATGAAATATGAGATCCGATTAAGGTGAAAGCAGAGGATTTCAAAGATGTTAATTGAGAAAAAAAGATTGTTTGGACTCAAATTTAAAAATTAATTTCTTCTATATGCTTATTAATTTTTTGAAGCTATTTTTAAGTTTTATTGTAATTTACTATTTGTTAAATACATTTTTAATTTATTGAGTATTTGATTGATCTTTTAATCTTATTATTTCTCTATTTAAAGATTTTCTATGGCTTATTTTTATTTGAATTGTATTGTTTTTTAATCTAAATAAATTAATACCATATTTAAAACTATATAAGAATTTTTTTATACTATTGTTTTTATATTTATTTGTATGACTTGTTGTATCGTTATTAAATGATTCTTCTATTTATGATATATTTATATGAATAAAATATAATATATACTTTTTTATTATTTTTTTGACTTCTACTTTTGTTTGATATGTATTGAAAGACAAGATATCAAAAGATAATATGCTATCTTTTTTAAATTTTGTATTTACTTTGATTATTGTTGTTATATTTGCTTGAATAATATGGCAGCTACTTAAGTTTGGTTTCAAAGATGAATTTATCAAATACCTATGATACTGAAATGTCTGAGATTGGGCATTTGGTGAGTCACCACCAGTTTATTATCGTACTTGAGAAGATTGATTTCCTAGACTTAGCTGACTTTTTGCTTGACCCAATAATTATTGATTTTTTCTTGTGGCATTCTTTTCATTTTTTATTTATAAATGTATTGAATTTGTAGATAAAAACTTATTAAGTCCCAAAGATTATATCAAGTGATTACTTTATTCTGGAGTATATATAATATCCTGATTGCTAACTTTCTCTAGATGATTTATTGTATGAACATTAATACAGTTTTGGTATTTTTTACCTAAATTTATAAAACAAAGTAAAAAAGCTATTATATGAATAGTCTCTTCAGTAATAATATTAATCATTTGATTAACTTTATTCAAACTAGATAGTACAATTGCTCATATAGAAACTACATTTGATTCACTACATTTTGCTATTAATAATAGTACTTGACTATGATTTTGAACTTCTTGACCAGCTATTCATCATTCTTGAGAATTTCTTCCAGAAAATACTTATTTACAGGTTTTTATTGATACTTGAGCTATAGGATTTATTATTTGGGTTGCTATGATGTTTTTAATTTTTATTGGTCTTAAAACTATATTAGATAATAATTCTAACTCAAAAGATCCTAAGACAATTAAGTTAAATACTTACTTGATAATGTTAACTCTGTGATTTTATTGATTATTATTTGAATGATTGTTTCTTCATGTATTTGAAGATAGTATGGTTAACTATTTGTTCTTTATAACATATTGATTACTATTTTCGTATATGTATTCAAAATCGCATATAAATAACTAATACAAATTTATTATATAAACTACCAGATTAATTTATGCTGAAAGACCTTAATTATATATGTTTTGACCTTGAGACAACTTGATTAGATCTAAAAAAAGATGAACCTATACAAATAGGTCTTTTAAGTTTTGATAAAAACTTTGATATTAAAATTGAATATAAATCTTATATTTGTCCTGAAAATTGAAAACAAGATATTAAAGATATTGTGAAATTTATAACATGAATAGAATATAAAGATTTAGAAAATTCTCCCAATATTCAAAAAATTATTGATAAAATTTCTCAATATTTCACACCAAATACTGTAGTAATTTGACATAATATTCAATTTGATATTAATATGCTATCTAAGTATATGGATATATCTAATATAAAATATGTTGACACATTTCATTTATCAAAAGCTATATTTAATTTTTTACCAAGTTATTCTTTGGAGGTTATTTTAGAGATATTGAAAAAAGATTATAATATTGATTTAGGTGACAATTATCATGATGCTCTTACTGATTCTTATGCTTGTTATTATATATTCAAAATTTTTACTGAAAGATTGGAATATCTGCTTCAAAAATATCCAACTATTACAAATAGTATTTTAAAATCTAATTCTATTTACTCCTATATTTATCATATTAAATCATATTCAAACAATGTTAAGAGTTCATTTTTACCTTGATTAAAAAAGGAGGTTAAATGATCTTCTAAGTTGATTTCAAATAGTGAAAATTTTATTGAATCATTAAATGATAAAGATAGAGTATATATATGAGATATGAAATTAAAAGAAGTTTTATTTAATATAGTATCTAGCTGACAAAAATCCTTGATAGTTTTTTCTTCAAACTGAAAGCTGAAGATCGCTAAAAATATACTATCAGAAATTTGAGTAAAAGATATTGGTTATCTTTCTGATTCTTTTATATTTGACTGAGATAAGGTTGCTTTATTTTTGCAAAAAAGTAATTTTGAAGAATATGAAATAAATTTTTTGATAAAATATTTTAATCAATATGATAAATGACACTCTTTTCTTGACCTTTCTCTTGCAGAAGATTTTAAAATTATGAAATTTTTACAAAAATCAATCGATAAGAGATTACCCAATATTGTAGTTTGACAACACTCTTGATTATTTTCTTTGATAAAAGAAAAAGATTATATTTCTGATTATAGTATTTATTTTTTTGACTGGGATTCTTGGTACAATTCTTTTTCTAGGTACTTAAATAAGCCATTTGATCTTTATAATTTAATTTATCATCTAGAATTTTTACTATATAAATATAGTATACATAATTATGATATTGATAAATTATATTCTTTTTATAATTTTATTATGATATTATCATGAGTTTTGTATCAAGAATTGACCAAACAATTTGTGTGAGTAAGTAAGGATATCTTAGAAATAGATCCTATAGTTTGAAATATTGATTTTTATAAAACAAATAAATTATTGGATTATTTGGATATTAGGCTTTTGCAATTAAAAAAATTTATGGAATATGATGATTATATAGAATTGAAATCTCAAGTAGATGATTTATTTTGAATACTAAATACAATTTGTCTTGTCAAAAAAAATATGTTCCAGGAGGATAAATTTTACTATGTATTTTTTAGAACTGATAATGTGATAAATTATCAGGAGTTTATGGATTATTTTGATGAAAATAGAACTTATTTTCTTTCTAATTATTCAAAAGATGGGATAAAACCAAAATGAGAATCTTCCTTTGAAAGATCTATTAAAATAGTAAAAAATAATAATATAGACTCTATAGATAAGCTTCTTTCAAATTATGATTCAATTTTTGTACTTAGTACTAATAAACAAAAATCTAAAGAGTTATTTGAATATTTAATATGAAACTGATATGAAAAAGACTTCAAAATATTGGTTGAAAATATTACATGATGAGTTTGAAAGAATTTATTTTATTCAAAATCATCTTGAAAAAAAATTGTTATTTGATGATTTGAATTCTTACTTAATTTATTTGCAGAAAAAATAAAATTTGATATAATTAATATATATTTTGCTAATTGACCATTTGAAAAGCAAATAATTAGTGATATATATTATTACTGATCTAATTAAAATTTCTAAATTTAAAATAGAATAAAAATAAAATGAAAGAAACAAATTTATTCAAGCTATGAATAAAAATATTATTGTGAGTAATATTATTGGTATATTGAATAATATCTTTCCCAGATGAAGCAGGTTATGTATGAGAAGATCAAAGACATGATCTCGTTCCTGATCATTTAATTTGAAGGGAGGACTTGTTGCAAAGATCTAGTGAACTTAGAGAAAGAATATATGAAAGAAAAGAAGCTGAGCAAGAAGAATATGCAAAAGAAGACAGTGATAAAATAAGTGAGGAGAGTGACAAGTATGTAGAAAAAGATAGTTTAAATAGAGAAAATAGGATATTGTTGCAGATAATTTCTGATGCATTAAATGAAAATCATTGATCTGCATCTTGAACTTATCAAGAAGAACATATTGATCAGATTTGTTCACTTAATTTGATAGTTTGTGAATTTATTACTTTGAACTGAAATTATTCTTTATCAGAAAGATTGAAATATAAAGCTATAGTTATTTACTTGATAAATCAATATGATAATTTTTTAACAACTAATAACTGACTAGCAGATACAATATCTTCACTAAGAATAAATGAATCAACTTGAAGAAGGTGATATGCAGGTCACCATACAATAATGATGAATACTAATTCTATAGATTCATATAAAGAGTTTTGGGAAGTATTAACACATGAGTTTGGTCATATTATTGATTTATGAATTTTAAGGTGAACTTGATGAACAAAACATTCAAGCTTTACTGAGTTTTGAAAAGAAGCTTTTTATAATGATGATCCATCCTTGGATTATTATAAAATTTCTTGGCTGAGTGAGGATACTAGAAAATCAAGTGCATCTCGTTTAGACTTCGTATCATGATATGCACTTACAAACCCATTTGAAGATTTTGCAGAATCTGTAAATATGTATTTAAATCATTATTGAGTATTTAAAGAGATGGCAAAAACATCAAACAGTCTTGATATGAAATTTAGATATATGAAGAGACTTTTTGGGAATAGATATCTTAACTATGATAGAGAGAATGCTCAAAGAGTAAAGAATAACCCAGAATGGAGACCTCGGGATAGTACCAAAATTTAAATTTGCAATTGAGAAATAAAATATATATAATTTACAATATACAGATTTATAAAAATATAATTATTTAAATATGATATTACTTATAGCTATAGTTTTAGTAAGTGTGGGTACAGCATTAGTATTTAGTATATATTCAATATTCAATCCTTTTATTGAAAATTTGTCTGATATTAGGGATTATAATTCTGCTTATTATTGAGCTATGGCTAGTATAGAAAGAGCTAATCTTGCTCTTAAATATCGTGATCCTTGATTTCAAGGCTCTTGATGATGGATTTGAGATGATGATTTTTGAGAAGAGAGTGATCATAGACACCCTGATTATTGAATATTAGCACATGAACTTTCTGATAATTGAACATATTGGGAGATTGAGTCCTTAAGTAGCTGAAGAATTCCAGAGTGATGAGAATGAAATGTAGAAGCTTGGCTTCAATATACTTGAACTGATTATTGATGACCAAGTGAAAATTACAATATGATGGGTTATGATAGAGTAGAGGAATTCAATTTTTTTGAAGATACAAGTGATGATAATATATATGAATATTGAACAGAATCAACTCAAATAATTGATATACATGCAATGTCCTGACATATTAGGATAAATCCACTTTTGTATAATAGATGGTGATGAGATCCAGATGCCTTGCTTTGTGAAGATTGTGATTTTGCATGAGACTGAATTGATAATGATTTGATAGTAAGTTGGTCTTTGGATGGTAGAGAATATGATGATTGAGAAGCCTTTTCTATAATTCCTAATGTAGCTGCTGATTATTCTTGAAGTACAGTATTATCTGGAGATTCACTTATTAGAAGAGATATTATTAATAGGGTGATGGAGCAAACAAGCAATGACAATAAAAATATACATTTTTGAGAGAATAAAAACCCTTTAAATGATTCTTCTATACCTAATTTAACTCCAGATAGAAGTGATACACAGAAATGACATAGTACTATGCCAAATAATCATGCTTTAAGTGGTTCTGATTTTGTAGAAATTTTTCAAGAAGATGATGAAGATTTAGAGTCTCTAAAAATGAGAATGTTTATTGCTAATATACTTGAAACAAATGATTGAAATGTCTACCCATTTCTTGAGTATAAATTTGACTTTTTAGATAGTAGTAATAATTTGGTAGAATTACCTTCTCGTAATTATGATATTAGGTGAGTAGGTATAGTGGGTGACTATAAAGTTGAGATATTACAAACAAGACCTACTTCTGATTGAACTTATTGATGAGATTTTGTTATACTATTCTAATTTATTTATATAATAAAAAATAGTCCTTTATAGGACTATTTTTTGTTTTTAATTTTAAGTCATAATTCTTGTAATAATTTGGGATCAACTTCTGATGGAGAATTCAGTAATAAGTCTTCTCATTTTTGTGTTTTTGGGAAAGGTATTACTTCTCTAATATTTGGCATATTTTGATATATCATTACAACTCTATCAAATCATATTGCTATTCATGCATGTGGTGGTACTCAGTATTTGAATGCTTCCAGCATATGTCAAAATCTTTCTTGTATTTCTTCTTCTTTCAATCATAATATATAAAATATTGATTCTTGTAATTCCTGATCATGTATTCTTACACTTCAACCTGCTATTTCGTATCAATTTAGTGTAAGATCATAGGCATCAGCTTTAACTTTTAATAATTCATTTTTTTCTTTTTCATCAATGTTTTCTCAATTTTTTATTTTTTTTCATACTTTTTTTATATATTCAATATAATCATCTTTAGGTTTTGTAAATGGATGATGCATACTTACTAGTTTTCAAGTATCTTCATCTATTTCAAACATTGGAAAGTCTACAACCCAAGTAAAATCTAACTCATTTTCTTTGCCTTTTGTTAGTTCCATGTCTTTTATCAACATTGTTCTTAGGTATCCCAAGAATTCATTTGCAGGCAACCAATCAGTAGCTTGAAAAAATGCTGTTTTACCTTCCTTAAGTCATAATCTTTCAAATAGTTCATTTTGAAGTTCTTCAGGAAAAAATTTTAATATTGGTGATTTTGGACCTTCTTCATCCCATATTATATAAGCTAGTCATTTAGCTCATTTTTCTTGTAGTAATGAAGTGTATTTATCAACTTGACTTCTAGTAAACACTTTATTTGCAGTAATTCATTTCACTACTCATCAGTTTGATACTACATCTCCAAATACTTTAAGTTCGGATCTACTTGCAATATCTGATACATCTATAATTTCAAGCTCTTTAGTTCTTAATTCTGGTTTATCAATTCAATATTTATTCATTGCTTCTTCCCATGTTAATTTTGGAATATTGTCTTTGATGTTTTTATTTGGGAATGATTTTTTACTAATTTCTTTAAATAATTCAGTTATTATATCAATAACATCACTTTGTTCAGCAAAACTTAATTCCATATCAATTTGAGTAAATTCAGGCTGTCTGTCTCATCTTAGGTCTTCATCACGAAAACATCTAGCAATTTGAAAATATCTATCAAATCAGCTTAGCATAAGTATTTGTTTTAATTGTTGAGGTGATTGTGGTAAGACATATGCTTCTCATGGTTTGTTTCTACTGGGTACAATATATTCTCTAGCTCATTCAGGAGTATTTTTTATCAAAGAAGGAGTTTCTATATACAAAAAGTCTTTTTTTACCAAAAAATCAAATATTTCTTTTGTCATATTATGTCTTGCAATAATATTGTTTTTCATACCTTCTCTTCTAAGATCAAGATAACGATGTTTCATTCTTGTTTCTTCTCATACATGTTTTTCCTCAGCCACTTGGAAAGGTAAGACATCAGACTTAGATAATATATCTATTTTGTTGGGTATTATTTCAATTTTTCATGTTTTAATATTTTCATTTTCTGTTCAATCAGGTCTTTGACTAACTTTTCATTCTACACTTATTACAAACTCATCTTTTAATCAGTGAGCAATTTCCAGTACTTCATTTGATACTGTATCTGGGTCTGCCTTAACTTGAGTAATTCAGAATCTATCTCTCAAATCAATAAAAATAACTCATCAATGATCTCTTGCAGAATTTACCCATCAAGATATTTTTATATCTTGTCATATATTTGCTTCATTAATTTCTCAACAATTATGTGTTCTTAACATAAAAAATTATTAATAAAAAAATAAATTATAGTTTATTTAGATTTAACTGTTTCTTCTATTTTTTGATAGTTTTTTTCTTACCCAACCAGAAATTGGTACTTCCACAAATTCAAGTCATCAACTTGGAAGTCTTATAAGCCTATATCAATCAGGATCTACTCTTAATCAAGTTTCCCAGCATATCTTTCTTCATCTTAGAAACCAATTGTATTCTCTACCTGATGGATTAGTTTTTGCTCAAACTACAGAAAGTTCTTTTGCATCATCTAATGATATTTTTCTCTTAGGGTAATTAAATCTTTTATGTCATTTTAATCTACCTGCTTGTTTTGCAAGTTGTGCTTTTTTAGCTGCAATTCATTTCTTGTTAGTTCTTGATGCCATTTAATTTTTAATTAAAAAAATAAATTATGCACTACAATATATATATTTTTCTTTAATTTTCAATTGTTTTTTGCTATATATTATATATTTATAAATCATAATTTGACAAATGAAATAATAATCAATATAATTTTCTAAATTTATTAATTTGAATAAAAACAAAATAAATGCCAAAAGAAGTACCTGAATGCACAATTCCTAATTTTTTAAATGTTGATACTACAAATCAAGTTTCAAAAGATGTTTCAGAAATGTTGATAGATAATTTTTTTGATGAAAATATTGCTAGTAATTTTGTAAAAGAGTTTTGAATTAGTATTCTTGATTTTTTTAATATAACTTCTTTTGATCATACAAATATTTTAAATTTTATAAGAAAGATAGTATGAGATTCAAATGTGTTAGTAAAATCACCTAATGATTTTGAAATAAGTTCTGAATGATTGTCTATAATTTCAGATAATTTTAACTCTGCAAAAGAAATATATAACAAAGTATTTTTTAGGTCTGTACCTAAGAATCTGTATCCTTCAACTAATTGAAACCCCTTTAAGTTTAAAGATACAAATCATTTAATTCAGTTTGTTTCTTGAAAAACTAAATCTTGAAGTGATATGTCTCCAGCATTTAGACAAACAGTATGTAATTTAGTAAAATTGTCAATTTTATCTTATTTGATTGACAGTTCATGAGTAGTAGAGAAAGCTCAAGAGTGATATGATTTATCTAGAGACAAATACTTTTGTGATAATGATAAATATTTTAATTATGTAGATAGTAATGATGATTCTAATAGTAAGGATTGAGATTATCCTTGTATAAATAAGTATAGAACTAATCCACAAGAGCATGGATTAGCAACTCCAGTAGTAGAAGTAGATATAATAGGAAGACCTAAGACTAAGGAAAGTGTGCTTTTGAAAATGGCATCTCAATATGATTATGGCACAGCAGAATCTATAAAAGATTTGGTTTGATTTAAATGAGAAGTTAAATCAAAAAAAGATGCATTATTCTTAGCAGATTATATTTTTAATACTTTTTATGATGCAAATAATATAACTACTTTTTTCAAAGATAAATGAATTTTTGATATTTCTTATTATGAAGAAAATAAGGGAATGTTTAGTAAGGGATTTGTTGAATATTTTGATAACTTAATTGCTAGTGGTAAATTAAAAGATCAAAAAGAAAGAACTTGAGCTTGATATGAAGATATGAAATTTATATGATTAGTAGAATGACAAGCTTGAAAGAAATATGAAATTGAATTTCAAATAGTTATTGTTGATAATCAAAATGAAGCATGATATAATGCTCACCCTATTATGTCAACATTGAGGGTTTTAGAATCAATGATTAGATTGCAGTGATATATATCAACTAATTATGCGAAAAAACTCATAATTAATACTTTAAAAAAATATACTGATATTTTCCCTGGTACAGATCCAAATGAACAATCTGATAAAGTTTTAGATGAATTCATAAATAATCGTTGATTAAGTTATCTTTCACTTTCTTGATGAAGGTGAAAACCTCCAAATAATGTTATTACAAAAAAATCTGATTTTATAAGAATAGCAAAAGCCTGAATAATTCCTAAGGATTCAACTATATTTACAAAGCTTGGTGATGATAGTTCTGTTAAACCTTATACTTATGAACAAATAATAAAATATACTAATTAAATTTGATTAATAAACTAAAATAAAAATGAAAAATACTATAGATAAGAAAATACTTGACTTGTGAGATGTACAAAAAATTGATCCTGATCTTGATAAAATAAAAATCATTTCATATGACTTAGCAAAAAAGTCTCAGTCTATTTTTTTTGATTCTAATAATAATACATTATGTGTTCTTACTACAAATAATTATCCATCAGTAATTACTCAAATTTTGGATAGAATCTCAGCTAAATGATATAAATTTGAATTTTATTATACTGATGAGATATGATTTGATTATGCACTGAATTGGTATGATGATTTAATAATGAAAGAAAGAGAAAAAGAGGAGTATACAATTGAAAGAAAAACAGTTAAGTGAAAACAAGCTATAGATATGATTAAACAAGTTTATAAAGAAAAACATGATTATACTGAGCAAGAATTTATTACTGAAATAATTAGACTTTCATTTCAGTCAGGTGCTTCTGACCTTCATTTTCAACCAGAGGATTGATGAGTTACGCTTCGTTTAAGAAGGGATTGAGTTTTAAAGACAGTGTTAGTTTTTGATTCAAATGAATTTAGAAAATATATGGTAAAACTTAAATTTATGTCTTGAGTTAGAGTGAATATAACAAAAGCTCCTCAAGATTGAAGATTTGATTTTATCAGTTATGATGATGATAAAAATGATAAAAAAATAGATGTTAGAGTTAGTTTTATGCCTTGACTTAGATGAGAAAGTGTTGTTATGAGGTTTCTAGATTCTTCTAAATCCATACTTTGATTTTCTCAAATATGATTTGAATGAGATTCATTAAGTACATTAAATAATAATCTTAGGAAAAATTATTGAATGATTTTGGTTACTTGACCTACCGGTTCAGGTAAAACAACTACACTTTACTCTATGTTAAATTATCTTAATGACCCAGGTAAGAAAATAATTACATTAGAAGATCCAGTTGAGTATGAACTTCCGTGAATTCAACAGAGTCAAATTTCTAATAAAGATGGTTATGATTATGTTGATTGATTAAAGGCAATACTTAGACAAGATCCAGAAATCATTATGGTTTGAGAAATTAGAACTTTGGAAACTGCTGAAATAGCAATTAATGCTGCTTTAACATGACATTTGGTGATATCTACTTTGCACACAAATAGTGCTATAGAAGCCGTTTCTAGATTACTTAGTATGTGAGTTAAACCTTATATGCTAGCTCCTGCACTTAATTTAGTTGTATGACAAAGATTGCTTAGGAAATTGCATTCATGTAAGTCATCTAGAGCTTCAAGTGTTTCAGAATCTGAAGAAATTAAGGCACATATTAAGCAACTTACAAGTATTAAGAAAAATTTAGAAATTAATTATGATTGAAATATTCCTATACCTACTTGATGTGTAGAATGTTGAGCTGATTGATATGAGTGAAGAATTGCAGCAGTAGAAACTTTTGAAGTAAATGATGATATTAAGAAAATGATTGTTGAGGAAAAATCTGAAATTCAACTTTTATCACAAGCTAGGCAGTCTTGATACCTCACAATAAAAGATGATGCTTATGTTAAGATGCTTGAATGAAAGACTACATTAGATGAGATAAGAAGAGTTGTATAGTAAAAAAATCTTGAAATTTGTTTTGAAATTATTACTATAGTTTTTAGTGAATAGTGTCCCCGCCTTTTGGCGGGGATTATTATTAATATACTTTATTTGGTTTAAATATAAAAAATATGAAATTAGATTGAAAAACAATACAAGAGTCTATTAAGCAACTTATTGAAGAATATAAGTTTCAACCTCATCAAGTACTTGAAATAGTTAAAATGTGAATAAAAAGTGCCTTTAAAAAAGACTATTTGCCACAAGATAAAAAATATTCTTTACATGTTACAATTGCAGGTGATTGAGAAATCAAAATTTATAAAGAACTTATTGTAGTAGAAGAAGTAGAGGAGGAAGATAAAGAAATTACTCTTGAATCTGCAAAAGAATATAAGAAAGATGCTAAAATATGAGAGACTATTTATATAGATATAACTCCAAATCCACTTGAATTTAGTAGGATATCAGTTCAAGCTGCAGCACAGACAATTAAACAAAATATGAAAAAAATTGAAAGAGAAAGATTCTTTGAAAAATTTCAAGATAAACAATGAGAAATATTGAAAGCAAAAGTAACTAGAAATATAAATGAAAATGTTGTTTTAGATATTGATTGAACAACTGTTATTCTTCCACCAGAATGACAGATCCCTAATAGAATATACAATACTTGAGAAGATATATATGTTTTATTAAAACAAATTTCAAAATGACAAGGTTGAATTGTTTTAGATATAACACAATCTAGTGTTGATTTTATTGATACTATATTAAGAAAAAATGTTCCAGAGCTTGAAAATTGAACTGTTAAAATTATAAAAATAGTTAGACAAGCTTGAGTTAAATCAAAAGTACTGGTAGATAGTGATGATGACAGAGTGGATCCTGTATGAGTTTTTATGTGACAAGGATGAGATAGGATTCATAATATTCTTTGAATTTTAGAATGAGAAAAGATTGAGTTTATTCAAAATTATAATGAAGATGAAAACTTGATAAAAGAGTCTTTGAAACCAGCAAAGATAAATAAAGTAGAAATAGATTGAAAAAATGCAAAAGTTTATTTAGATGATGATCAAAAAGCGCTTGCAATTTGAAAACAAGCTTGTAATGTTAAACTAGCTAGTCAATTAACTTGATATAAACTTCAAATACAAGAATAATATTTTATTTTCTTTAAGATATATACATGTACGAATATATTATATGATTGGAAATTCACATTAAGCTTAATAGTTCTAATAAACTATTTTGTAAATGTAAAAATGAACAGGAATTTGATGACTTATCTCCTAATACTCATGTTTGTCCTGTATGTACTGGTCAACCTTGAGCTTTACCAGTTTTAAATGAAGAAGCATTTAGAAAAGCTGCATTATTAGGTTATGCTCTAAATTGTGATGTGAAGAATATTTCTTCTTTTGATAGGAAATCATATTTTTATCCAGATCTTCCTTTGTGATATCAAATCACTCAAATGGAAAGACCAACTAATTTAGATGGTTATGTTGAATTTTTTACAGATAACTTTTCTAGTGAAAATAAAATTAGAATTGAAAGAGCTCATATAGAATCAGATGCCTGAAAAACAATACATCAATCATGAAAATCTATAGTTGATTATAATCGTGCATGAACTCCTTTAGTTGAGATTGTAACTTATCCAGATTTTGAAAATGATGATCAAGTAGTAGAGTTTCTTAAAGAATTACAAAGACTTGTAAGATTTAATAATATTTGATTTGCAGATCTAGAGAAATGACAAATGAGATGTGATGTTAATATATCAACAAGAAAGAAATGAACTAGTGAATTATGAACAAAAGTAGAACTGAAAAATATGAATAGTTATTCTGCAATCAAAAGAGCAATTGAGCACGAATTTGAAAGACAGGTTGATCTAATAGAAGCGTGAAAAGAAGTGGATCAAGAAACAAGAGGTTGGGACGATGATGCAGGTGAAAGTTATACTATGAGATCCAAAGAGGATAGTTTGGATTACAGATATTTTCCTGAACCTGATATGCCTCCAGTAAAAGTTGATGATGAATATTTAAGCAGTATTAAAGAACAAAAAGTAGAATCAGTTTTTTCTAGAGTTAAAAGGTATAAAGAAGAATACTGATTTAATAAAGAGTATATTAATGCATTAATTCAAAATGAATCTGTAAATAATTTTTTTGAATCAGCTCTTGAAAAATGAGCAGATTATAATTTAGCTTCTAAATGGATTGTTACTAATATATTGTGATCTTTGGAAAATTCTGATATGTCTGAATTGAAATTTTCACTTGATGAATTTGTTAAATTTATCAATTTTATAAATTCTGGTGAGCTTATAGATTCTCATGCAAAACAAGTAATAAAAATTATGATAAATGAGTGATGAAATGTATCTGATATTATAGAAACTCATTGATTTAAGCCTGTGGATTCTTCAGAAATTGAAGCTATAGTTGAGGAGGTTATCAATGCTAACCCTCAGGCAGTAGAAGATTTTAGACAATGACAGTGAAAAGCTATATGATTTTTAATAGGTCAAGTTATGCAAAAATCGCAAGGTAAAGCTGATCCTAAAATGGTTAAGCCAATGATAGAAAAAATTCTTTCTTAATAATTTTATAAATAAAAATATAAAGATTATGTCTTTTTTGAAGGAGTTTATATCTAATCCTAGTATGGTTTGAACTTGTTTGCCATGTTTTTCTAGTTTGGTGAATAATGTTTTAAATAATGTTGACTTTAATCAAGACTTAAAAATAGTTGAGTACTGACCTTGAAAATGAAATTTTTTAAAGCCAATTTTGAATAAAGCAAGTGATTCATCTGAAATTATATCTTTGGAACTAAATGATTGATTTTTTGGATATTGCAAAGATGAATTTAATGATTCTAGATTGAGTTTATTCAATGATTCTGCTGAAAATGTTTCAAACTATGTTGAATCAAATGTAGATGTGATAATATCATGAGTACCTCTTTCTGCTTTAGATAAAGATTCTAGATATAATATACTTAAAGCATCTAGAAATATATTAAAAGAATGATGAATATACTTACAATATCAATATTTTTCATCAGCTATGAATGATATTAAAGAAATATTCCCTAATGTAAAAAAGAATAGAGTTTTTAATCATTTGCCTCCTGCTGTTTATTATTTAGCAAAGAAATAAATGTCAGTTTTTTTTAAACAATTTTGTAAGAACCCCAAAGAGGTAGGATCTTTGGTGCCATCATCCAGATTTTTTATTAATAACTTTTTGTCAAAAATTAATTTTGATCAAGACCTAACTATAGCTGAATTTGGTACTTGACCTGGAAATTTTACTTCTTCTATTCTTTCAAAGATTTCTAATAATAGTAAATTATATTCTTTTGAAGTGTCTGAAGAGCTCTTTTTTCATGTAAAAGATAATATAGATGATCCAAGACTAATATTAATAAATGATGGAGCAGAGAAACTATTAGAATATACCAATTGAAATAAAGTTGATATTATCATATCAGCTTTACCTTTGGCAAGCTTGCCTGATAATCTTAAGTCAACAGTTCTTGATGTTAGTTATGAATGATTGAAAACTTGATGATATTTTATGCAATACCAATATTTTCTTTCTAACAAAGAAGATATAAAAACAAGGTTTTGAGATTATGATTTGTTTTTTGAACCATTAAATATCCCTCCAGCATTTTATTATAAATGTAAGAAAAAATAATCTTGACTTTAATTAAAATTTATTTAACTTAAGTTTTAATTTATTTC
>CAZACQ010000002.1:0-20391 GCA_964483725.1 uncultured Candidatus Peribacteria bacterium
GAGATAGAGGAGTTTTAGTTTTTACTAATAAATTGTGTGAATACTTTTTGCTATATTATCTAGTTTTGGTTATAGTTTTAATCATATAATCAATAAATTCATACTTGAAAAAATTGATGCTTGGAAAGCTGTATTTTTCACTTCTTTTTTTGTTAGTTTAGTTTTGTTTTTCTTCACTTTGTTTTCTTGAGAATTCAACTTTTCTTTGAATTTATACGACTTCTTGGTTTTGGTTCTGGGTTCTATTGTTGGTTTTTTTGCCTTGTGGACTTTGTTTAAATCATTTGAGTTTATATCTGTATGAGAAAGTATATCTATCGCAAATACCTTTCCATTTATTATAGTTTTATTTTTATTTATCTCTTACCAAGAACTTATTTCATTATATGAATTATTATGAATGATTGTAGTTTTTCTTGGTATAGTCTTGCTGGTAAAACAAAATTGATCTTTTAAATTTTCTTTGGATACAAAATTTGCATTTATTACAGCTATTGGTTGGGGTTTTTATAATTTTGCTATAGATTATTTTGTAAGGGGAGGTTTTGATTTTTTGCAGATAGCTTTTATGCTAGAAGTTTGAGTATTTTTATCTTCTGCTTTTTATTTGATTTTTAGGAATATGCTTCAAAAGTCA
Organism: uncultured Candidatus Peribacteria bacterium; assembly: GCA_964483725.1. Lineage (GTDB taxonomy): Bacteria > Patescibacteriota > Gracilibacteria > Absconditabacterales > Absconditicoccaceae > CAZACQ01. The sequence goes on from CAZACQ010000002.1 coordinate 638, forward strand.
GATTTTGAAAGTTTTTTGATGGATAAAAAACTTGTATTTTTCTGCTTTTTGTCAGGACTTAGTACAGCTTGATGAACTTATTTTACTGTTTTGGCTATGAGTTATTTGAATGCAGCTGTAGTTGGTTCTATTGTAAGTACTCAAGTTGTTTTTGCTGCTATACTTGCTTATTTTATTTTGAATGAGAAGTTAAATTATATAAAAATTTTTGCAATATTTATTGTTTTCATTGGTTTAATTTTTTATAATTTATTTTAATTTAATAATATAATATTATGTGATTTAAAGCTTTGGATGATTTTAGAGACAGATTAAAAACAGAGTGAATTAGAGTATGAGGAAATTCTTTTGCAAAAGAATGAGATAAACTTGTTTGCACAAAATGAGTTAGAACTAAGGACTGAGTATTAATTAAAGATCAAATATTTGAACTTTTAGAGATATCAGTAGAATCCTATGAGTGAAATTGATTATGATTTTCAAAAAAAATAAAAATATCTTGATTCCCAGATGAAGAATTTAATCCCAAAAAGTTTAAAAAAATTTAGATTGTTTTTAGTTTATTATATAAACTATACTTACTTTAATTAGTCACTATTAATTTTACTAAATATTTTATATTGTATTTTTGCCAAAAATATTTATATATATAAAAATTTTATAATAAAACTATTCTAAAATGAAACATCCTGAATTTCAGTATTTAGACTTATTATCTGATATCATAAATAACTGAACTGATAGATGAGATCGTACATGAACATGAACTAGAAGTATATTTGGGGCACAAATGAGATTTTCTATGAAGGATTGATTTCCTCTACTAACAACTAAGAAAATGTTTACTAGAGGTATAATTCATGAATTAGTATGGTTTGTAAGATGAGAGACTAATATAAAATATCTTGCAGATAATGATGTTCATATTTGGGATGATTGGCCTTACAAAAATTACAAAGACTATTGTATTTCTCAATGATACAATGAATCTGAGATACTTTCACAAAAAGAATTTATAGAAAAAATTAAATCTTTGGATAAAGAAGATGAGTTTGTCCAAAAATGGGGTGATTTGTGACCTGTTTATTGACAGCAGTGGAGAAATTTCAATCAGGATTGATTTGATCAACTACAAAATGCTGTAGATATGATAAAAAATAACCCAGAATCTAGAAGAATAATTGTAAATGCTTGGAATCCATTACAAGTAGATAATATGCTACTTCCTCCTTGTCATATGATTTTCCAATTTTATGTTGCAAGTAATAAGCTTTCTTTGCATATGTATCAAAGAAGTGCTGATATGTTTTTGTGAGTGCCGTTTAATATTGCTTCATACAGTATGTTATTGTATGCAATAGCAAATATTACCTGATTGGAAGCTGGTGACTTTGTGCATACAATATGAGATGCACATATTTATCATAATCATTTTGATCAAGTAAAAGAACAATTATCTAGAGAACCTTTTGATTTTCCGAGCTTGAAAATAAAGGAATGATTAAAATCTTTGGATGATTTAGAATTTAATGATTTTAGTATTGAAAATTATAAAAGTCATCCAGCTATCAAGGCTCCTATAGCTGTTTAAATTTAATTGTATTATATTGTTAATATGAAAAAAAGAGTTTATATAATGTCTTGACCATCTTGAGTTGGTAAGACTACAGTATGAGAAATTATAATAAATTCAGATAACTTAAATTTTGAAAAAATTATAACAACTACTACAAGGCAGCCCAGAGATGATGAATTTTATTGAGTTCATTATTATTTTGTAGAAGAAGAAAAATTTGATAGACTTGTAGAATCTTGATCTTTAATAGAATATGCAAAAGTTCACTGAAATTATTATTGATCAACTTATGAAGAATTGGAAAGAATATTACATGAATGACTTATTCCTTTGTATATTGTTGATCATCAATGAGCATTATTTCTGAAAGAAAAACTGAAAGATGATTATGATGTTGTTACTGTAGTACTTTTACCTCCAAATAAGGATGAATTATTAAAAAGGCTAAATAAAAGATGAACTGAAACAGAAGAAACTCTAAAAATTAGGTTTCAAGAATCTATGGAACAGTTAGAAGAAAAAGATTTTTATGATTATGAAATTGTCAACGATAATTTAGAAAAAACTGTTGAAGAATTTATTAAAATAACTAAAAATAGCTAGTTTTAAAACTTAATAATAAAAATGAATACAAAAAAATATATTGTAGCATGAATTTTGTGATTAATTTTAACAGTTGTTATATGAGTCTTCATATACAAAGAACACTCTCAAACAGAATTAGAAAATCATGTGATTTCAAAAATTCCTTGAAATTTTACTCAGTCAGTTCATATTTCATTTGATGATAATATGGTGGATTTCATAAATGAATCTCCACAAGAAATTGCCTGACTAGATTGAATACTAGAACTTACAGAGAATATAAATAGCATTACTATTTTTCAAATTTCTGATCAAGAATATCCATATTCTTTTATATTATTTGATGCTCCTGAAGCTTTTGATATTCAGTATGCTGTGGATGCTTGACTGGTAGCAGATAGTCCTAACTTTTTATTTGAAGAGATTGAAGATGAAGTTTATTTGTATGCAGACCAACAATCCTTTGATTATTTGGAAGACTATAATGATCATATGCTTTATGAAAATGATGATTTTGAAGAATATATAGATTCTATTGTTTCTTGAGAAAATAATTTTTGATTTTTTTCTAGAGCAGACCAACAAGCAGCAAGTGAGTTAGATTTACCTGGCTTGGTACCATACCTTGATGAACTTTGATATTCATTGATAGTTTGAAACCTAAGCTCTAGTAGTTCAAATGCTTTGGTATCTATAATTTTTGAGGATGAGTTTGATTTTGTTCAATCATATAATTTTCAGTCTGTTTTTGATTGATTAGCTACAGAAGATACAATTGCTTATCTTGAGCTTGGTTCTATAGTTGATCTATTATGAGTAGAATCTTCAATTTTTTGAGGTTTGATTGAAGATGCATTATCTCCTACTTTGTCTCAAATGTGAGTAAATCTTACTTCTTCTAATTATCAAAGTCTTGCTTCTGCTTTGGATGGTAATATTGGTTTTATATTAAATAGTTGAAATAATGAACTTTGAATTTGAGCAAGATTTATTTTTAACTGAACAGGTGTACATGATTTTTTAAGTCAGTTTAACCCATATTTGAACCAATTGATAGCTACATTAGATTTTGAATGAGAAATATCAAGTTTTGAGGATGAAAATGAATTTTGAGTAGAATTTACTGTACCATATGTTATGGATATTGCTTTGCAGTCTAATATTACAGTTTCTACAGATTGAGAATTTACATATATAGATGTATTAGAGCCTAATTTTGATTGAGATGATATTGATATGCATTATGATAATGATTCAATATTGTGATATTATTCTAATTTATCTAATTTATTTGATGCAGCTTGACCTTTGGGATGATTTCAAGCAATTTGATTTAATGAAAAACAATTTGACTTTTTTTCAGAAAAAGTTATATATTGATCATTAGATGTAAAGTGAAATGAATTAATATTTAGATTTAATATGGAATAATGAATATCAAATTACTATATAGTTTATTAATATCAAGTATAATAGTATTATTATTTAATTTTGCTTTTAATCCAAATATATTAGGTATTAAGTTTAATGAATTTCTTAACCTATTTTATGCTAGTATTTCATCTTCTAGTCAACTTTCTATGGATATACTTACTTTTTCTCAAATAACATTAGTGATATTGGTAGAAATCACATTGATATGAACTATATTTTATTATGTAACTAGAAAACTTTTTACATAATGAAAATTCGTGTACTAGTTTATACCTGACAAAAAAAAGACTTTATTTATAAGGATTGATTTGATGAGTTTTGATTATGTCTTTATAAGGTTTGAACTAAATCTTTGCCAGATAAATGAAAAGCAAATACATCAGTTAGAAATATCCTAAAAAAATATTTTTGATTAAATTTGGACAAAGATATTATTTTGAGGTCTGGTCAAAGATCAAACAAGAAATTATTTGAATTAAAAAATATTTAATATTTAACCAATATTTAGATGAAAATTATAACAACTTTTGTATTAGCTTTTATTATATGATATTTATTATGAGCATATAGTTCATTCAATATGCTTGTTGATTTTACATCTGAAACTGCTTCTAGTGTTTTTTCAGAATCATTACAAGATGTATATACTTGAGATAATGTAAGTCTTACATGACAAGATTTTAGTGATTATTTTGAAAGACAAAGGCAAGAACTTATGCAAAATTTTAATGACAAAATTCAAGAAACTCAAGATGATATAAAATCTAGATTTCATGAATATCTTAGAGAAAAAATAGATGGAATTTTTTCTTGAAGTGAGGATTAATTAAATTATTATATTATAAGTTTTAGAATTTAATATTTTTTATATGTTATATGTGCTGATAGGTTTATGAGTTGTTTTGTTTATTGTTTTGATTGTATTAGCTTTTATATGGAATGATGAAGATGAGATAATAAATACTGATAATAAAGCAAAAGAAAATATTGTAAAAGAAATAAAAAATTCAAGGCTAGAAAAATCTGTTTTTTCTAAATGATTAAATAATTTTGAAATCAAAAATGAAAAAATACTTGAGATAAAAACAGAATTAAATAAGAAAATTGTTTGAATGGAAGATTTTGTTAATGCTTTGTTGATTAATATCTTTGCACAGTGACATATGTTGGTAGAATGAGTACCTTGACTTGCTAAAACAAAGACTATAACTACAATTTCAGATATAATGGATATGGACTCTAGTAGGATACAGTTCACACCTGATATGATGCCTTCTGATCTTATTTGAGTAGAAATTTTTAATTCCAAAACTCAAGAATTTGAAGTAAAAAAATGACCTGTGTTTACTAATATTTTGTTGGCAGATGAAATTAATAGAACTACACCCAAAGTACAATCAGCACTTTTAGAAGCTATGCAAGAAAAGCAAGTTAGTATTTGATCTTATACATATAAACTTGATAAACCTTTTTTTGTATTAGCAACACAAAATCCTATAGAACAAGAATGAACCTACCAACTTCCTGAAGCACAATTGGATAGATTTATTTTTAAAGCTATAGTTGATTATCCTTCTTTGGAAGAAGAAACAAAAATATTAAATTCAATACAAGATGAATCAAAAATTGAAGTTAATAAAGTTTTGGATAAAGAATGATATAGTAATATTATTGAAGAAATCAATAATGTAATGGTTTCTGATAGCATAAAAGACTATATTGCTAGATTGATACAGTCTACTAGATCATGAGATTCTAGAATTTACTACTGAGCAAGTCCTAGATGATCTATTGCATTGTTTCAATGATCAAAAGTTCTGGCATATATGAATAATAGAGATTATGTTCTGCATGAAGATGTGCAAAATATAGCATTATTAGCACTTAGACATAGAGTTGTTCTTACTTATGATGCTATAATTGATTGAAATGAGGTTGATGATGTTTTGATTGATGTTCTTTCTACAGTAAATTTGGAATAATTTAATCATCTCGTTTTGGTACAAATGGAGGCTTAATAATTCTTCTATCTTTTGGAAGATTATTAAGTCTTTTTTTGTCTTCATTATCTAGTTCAAAATCAAATATATTTATGTTCTCTTCCATATGATTTACTGATTTTGGTATTATATGTATATTTTTGTCTATAAGCCATTTAAGAGCTATTTGACCTCTAGTTTTGTTATGTTTATCTCCTATCATTTTTATTTGTGGGTCTTTGAGTATTTTTCAATGAGACAAAGGGGAGTATGCAATAATTTTTATTCATTTACTATTACAATAGTTTATAATATTTTTGGGTTCAAAAAATAAGTGATATTCAATCTGATTGAAATCAATTTGATCTAGTCATATATTTTTATCTATATATTCCAAATTTTGTATTGTGAAATTACTTACTCATATACTTCTAATGATTCAGTTTTTTTTACAATTAATTAATGTTTTTATTGTTTTCAAATTTGTTTCATTATCCAATGGCCAGTGAACCAAAAAAAGGTCTAAGTAGTTAGTTTTGAGTTTTCTCAAACTATCTTCTAGACTGTTTAGTATTGTATTTTCACTACTCATATTATCCTTCCATAATTTACTAGTTATTTGTATATCTTCTCTTTTGATTTCTGATTGCATTATTCAATTTCAAACTTCTGTCTCATTTTGATATATTTGAGCAGTATCTATATGTTTATATCAAGCTTTTATTGCTTTATTTACACTTTCTATACATTTGTCTCATAATATTTCCCAAGTTCCAAATCATACTTTTGCTAGCTTCATTTCTATTATTTTATGTTTTTAATATATGAATCAATCATTTTCATAACTTCTTTTATTTGCTGTGGATTTAGTGATTCTCAGTTTAATTCATCAACTATATTAAAAATTTGAACAATATAATCTATAAATTCTTCATCATTATAATCAAAGCTTCAATTATACATATTTAATTTTCTATCTACAATGTTTTTTGTATTTCTTCGTCAAAAATTTGATAATAACTTTTTTTCATCACTACTAGAAATTGTAATTCATTCATAATCATCAAATTGATGTATCATATCAAAATGTTTTATCATATTTGCATATATTTCATTTCTTATAGCTCTTACTTCTTCTGTACTTAATTCATGACTAGTTATTAATATATCTTCAATTTCTGCTATTCTTTCACTAAGATCTTTATCTTCATTAAATCAATATTTAATACATTCTGCAAGCAAGTTTAGATCTTCTTTTACATCTCTTTTTGTGTCTTCTTCTTTTTTTTCTGAAGATAATGTATATTTGAATTTTCAATTTTCTCAAAGTTTCACATTAATAGTAAAATAATATTTATTAAGTTCAAATAATTCATCTAGTTGTCATGAACTTATAATATTATTTATTGTTGCTTCAATTGTTTCAACAAAATCATTAATAACAGGTCTAGCTCAATAATTTTCATTATAAGATCTGTCTACAATACTTTCTAGTACATCATCATCAATTTGAAGTCATAAGTTTCATTCTAGTATTCAAAAATGCCAAGAAATATCTTGTACTTCATTTTTTAGAATTTTTAATAAGCTTTCTTTATCTAATGGGTCAAATGTAACAAATTCGTTTATCCTACCTATGAATTCTGGTGAAAATATTCTTTTAAAACTATTAATATAATCAGCTTCTTTGGATTTCTTTCATTTGTCTTGTACAAATCACATTCAATTTTTACTTGCTTCTTGGTTTCAAACATTTGATGTAAATATTATTATTGTATTTGATAGGTCAGTTTCTTGACTATATTTTAAATTTTTATCATTTTCTTTTCAGCTAGGAAAATTTATCTTACCATCATCCATAGCTGCTAATAATGACTGATGTATTTTTGGATGAGCCTTTTCAATTTCATCAAATAATAAAATAGAAAAATCATTTAATCTACTAATTTGTCTGTGTATAGTATTTCTTTTTTTTGCTTCATTGTATGGTTTGAAAAGTCTAATATCATTTAGTGGTGTAGGTTCTCAATATCAAACATAACTTTTGGGTGCTCAAAATAGGTTTCTAGTTGTGTGATCTTCTCAGTACTCTGAACAATCAATTTTTGTGATAAAATCTTCTGATCCCAATAATATTTCTGCTAAAACTCTAGTAATTTGAGTTTTTCCAACTCATGATGGTCATGCAAAGAAAAAAACTCATAGTGGTCATTTTTTGCTTCTAATAGAAGAGATATTTCTTATTATTGCATTTATTATGGCTTTTTTTGCTGATTCTTGTCAAATGATTTTTTCATTAAATTTTTCTTCAAGTTCTTTTTTAAATTCAGATTCTGCATCTGGATCTAGTTCTATTTCTCATAAATTTCAATTCAATAAATCATATAGCTCTTGTGGTAAACTATCAATTATTTCTTGTTCTATTTGTTTCATTTGTTTTTTTTCTTCTTCTATCTGATGTGTAAGTCTTAGTATTTCTCAGTTCATAATAATATTTTATAAATTAAATATTAAATCTTTATATATACAGATTTTATTAAAAGTCAATATTATTTAACAATAAAAAAAACTTCATATTATTATGAAGTTTTTTTTATAATAGTTATTATTTTCTTTTAGCTTTGGAAACTAATGGTCTTCATCAGTCTCATTTTCTAGAAAATGTTTTTATTAATTTTTTAGCATCATCTGGAAGTACTGTAACAAAACTAAAGTCATTTAATATTTTAAGATCATTTATATCTCTAGGATTTACTCATGATGATTCTGTAAGGAAATCTATCATTGTTTTACCTGTCATTTTATCTTTTTTACCTTTAGCAACAAATAATCTTACTTGTCATCAGTTATCAAAACCTTCATTTTTTGATATTACTTTATTAATATTTCAGTATCTACTTTTATTAAACTTTTCTTTTAAAGTAAAATTAATTAATGTAGATAGAACTATTTCAGGTTTATCTAATTTTAATAATTCTTTAGCTAATTCAATATTATCTTCAAATTGATGAGCATCAATTCATTCTCAAACTCTTTGAATCAATAAGTCTTTTTGTTTATTTATAATATAATCTACATCTGGTATTTTTTCTTCTTTAATATCAGATTTTGTTCTTTTCATAATCAAATTAAGTTTTGTTTTTTCTGATGGATCTACAAATGTTATTGCTGTACCTGTTTTACCAGCTCTACCTGTTCTCCCAATTCTATGAGTATAATCTTCAGTATTTTCTGGTATAGAAAAGTTAACTACATGACTTAAATTATTTACATCCAAACCTCTTGCTGCTACATCAGTTGCAACTAAAATTTTTGTATATCATTTTTTGAAACTTCAAATAACTTTCTCTCTTTGATTTTGGTTTATATCTCAGTGAATAGAATCAGCATTATATCATTTATTTTTAATGTTTTTTGTAAGTTCATCTACTTCCACTTTTGTCCTACAAAATACTATTCAGTAAAAACTTGTTTCTATATCCAATAGTCTATAAAGCAATTCTGCTTTATCTCTTCTTTTAACAAGATAATAATATTGATTTACAGATTCATTTGTAAGAGTTTTTGATTTTACTTTTACTATTTCATATTCCTTCATATAGTTTTTAGCTATTTTTTGTATTGCATCAGGCATTGTTGCTGAAAACAATATGGTTCTTTTATTATCTGGTGTATTTTGTAATATTTCTTCAATATCTTCAATAAAACCCATATTTAGCATTTCATCAGCTTCATCCAATACGAAATATTTAATTTTAGAAAAATCTAAAACTTTATTTTTAAGATGATCTATAATTCTACCTGGTGTTCATACCAAGATATCAATTCATGATTTGATTTGTCTTTTTTCTTTTATATATGATTGTCATCAGTATATTGTAAATACATTAATATCTCTTTTTCCCACAAATGATTTGATTTCTTCTCATACTTGCATTGCTAATTCTCTAGATGGACAAAGTACTACAGCTTGAATATTTCATGTCTTTTTGTCTTTTGCTAAATTTTCAACTATAGGTAGCCCAAATGCTGCTGTTTTTCATGTTCATGTTTGACTTTGTCACAACATATCTTTTTCACCGTCCAATAAGATAGGAAAAGCTCATTCTTGTATATTTGAAGCTTCTTCAAATCATTTATTATTAATTATTTCTAGTGTTTCTTTTGAAAAATTGAATTCATTAAATTTTGCCATATTCTTTTGTAAGTTATAAAATATAATTTATTCTTAACAAAAAAGGGGTATAGCTAACCCATTTAATATATTTGAGTTACAGCCCACATAATAGAGAGTGTAACTTTTTTGAAATAGATATTATTTTAAGTTTGATATATAACTCAAGCGATTATTACAAAAATTTACATTCTCCATACTTATTTTTGATAAGAATTAATATTATTATAACCTTTTTTATTTTTTTTTCAAGTATATATTTTTAAATATTCTTTTTGGATTTATAATCTTGAAAAACTAAAGAAATTCTTTATATTATGAACTGATTTTAAATATAATTTTGATAAATGGAAGATATTCGTAATTTTTGTATTATAGCTCATATTGACCACTGAAAAAGTACTTTGGCAGATAGAATGTTGGAAATTACTAAAACTATAAATAAATCAGATCATGATCAAGTTTTGGATAAATTGGATCTGGAACAAGAAAGATGAATTACTATCAAACTTACTCCTGCAAGGATGCAATGGAAATGATATGAACTTAATCTGATAGATACTCCTTGACATGTGGACTTTCAATATGAAGTAAGTAGATCTTTATCTGGTGTGGAATGAGTGATTTTGTTGGTAGATGCAAGTCAATGAATTCAAGCTCAGACATTAAGTACTCTATATATGGCTTTGGATTATTGATTGGAAATAATTCCAGTCTTGAACAAGGTTGACTTACCAGCAGCAGATCCAGAAAGAGTAGGGCAGGAATTAGAAAATTTAGTTTGAGTTGATAAAAATGATATTATAAAAGTATCTGCAAAAACTTGAGAAAATGTAGATTTAGTCTTGGATGCTGTAGTTGATAAGGTGCCAAGTCCCAAAGATTTTTTGGAAGTAAATAAAGATATGTATTATCATGATAATGCTAATCAAGATCTAAAAGATAATGAAAATATTACAAGGGCATTGATTTTTGATAGTGTTTATGATAGATATAAATGAGTTGTTGCTTATGTAAAAGTACTTAGCTGATCAATAAAAAATGGAGATCGTGTAAAATTAGCTCATACAAAAGTGGATATAAACCCTAATGAAGTAGGTTATTTTTCACCAGATTATAAAAAAGATAAATCTTTGGATGCAGGTCAAATATGATATATACTTACAGGACAAAAATCTGTAAGAGATGCAAAAATTTGAGATACAATGATCCAAATTAATGATGATAATCTAAAAATAAAAGATTTTGATTTTATTTTGAATGATGAAAGCTATCCTTTGAAAACTCTAGCAGTACCAGGTTTTAAGAAAATGAAACCTTTTGTTTATTCTTGAGTTTATCCTTTGGATACCAATGATTATGAAAAATTAAGAGACAGTTTTGAAAAACTTACACTTAATGATTCAGCTATTGATTATGAATATGAAAATAGTTTAGCTTTGGGGCACTGATTTAGAGCTGGTTTTTTGTGAACATTGCATATGGATATTATCAGACAAAGACTCCAAAGAGAATATTGAATAGAAACTATTTTTACTATTCCAAATGTTATTTATTTGGTACAGCTAAAGGATCTTGGCTTGGAAAAAGTAAAATCAGGTAACAATGTAATGGAAATTGTAAAAGCAGGATATCATAAATATATACTTCCACATTTTGACGAAAATGACTCAAACTTATTGGATGCTCAAATTGCTGAAAAATATAAAGAAGATCTAAAACATTGGCTTTTGGTGAGATCAGGTAGTGAAATGCCAGATCCTGGTAAAATTGAAAAAATTTGGGAACCTATGTCTGAGGTAGAAATAGTATGACCACAAGATTATAGCTGAAATATTATGGAACTTGCTCAAACTAGTAGGTGAGAGCTTAAATGAATGGATTATATTGACGATAATAGGGTTTTGCGAAGATATAAGATTCCATTAGCTGAGATTATAGTTGATTTTTATGATATACTAAAATCTACCACTAAATGATTTGGTACTATGAATTATGAATTCAAGTGATATGAAGAAAACGATTTGGTAAGACTTGATATTTTGGTAAATAATGAAGCTATTGAGGCATTTAGTTTGGTATCTCATAGAGATAAAGCTTACAATCTATGAAAAGCAACTGTAGAAAAATTAAAAGAACACATACCAAGGCACCTGTTCCCTGTTCCAATTCAAGCTGGTATATGAAGTAGAATAATAGCAAGAGAAACTATTCCTGCAATGAGAAAAGATGTGATTGCTAAGTGTTATTGATGAGATGTTACAAGAAAAAGAAAACTTTTGGCAAAGCAAAAAGAATGAAAGAAAAAAATGAAACAAATGTGATCAGTAAATGTGCCAAATGATATATTTATCAAAATGGTCAGTAGGGATTAGTTTACTTATTTGAAATTTCTAAAAATGAGAGCTTGATATTCATTGCTTTGATTTCTTTTCTTTTTATTAATTTTTTTTGTTATCCTTTCTTATAATAACGATGCTGTGAAAATACAAAGTAATATAAGTTTTTCCAATTTAGAAAATATTGAATGAGAATTATACTTTTCACCTAGTTATGATTATACATGGTTTGAAGACTATTTACTCACTACTAATGAAGAACTTAAAGTGTATTTATATTCTTTTATTTATAATCCACTAATTTCTAGTTTTAAAGATATTGCTAATTCTTGAGTAGATATACAAATTGTGATAGAAAATAATAAATTTAATCATGATGATGAAGATTACTATGAGCTTTTAAATTCCTTTTCTTGATTTCAAAATATTGAAATAAAAAATGATGAAGATCTTGATACAAATTTTATGCATGCAAAGACTTTTTTATTAGATGATAAGTTTATTATCCAAACAGCTAATCTTACTTATTCTGCTTTTTTTAGGTCTGCTGAAATATTTTTTGTTTCCCAAGATAAAGATGTTCTAGATTCTCTTAATTATATTTTCCAACAAGATTGGAATTGAAATAATATTGATGAAAATAAAATTCATGATAATCTAATAGTATGTCCATTTGATTGTAGAAGTGATTTTTTGGAATATATAAATAAAGCCGATGAAAGTATTAAAGTATTTATTCAAAGTCTCAGTGATAGACAGATAATAGATTGATTAGATAGTTTTGAATGAGAGCTAAAAATAATGCTTGCTGATAATAATTCAAATTATTCAAATAAAGATATTTTTAGTTCTGACGAATTGCAATTTTTATCTGAGCCATATTTGCATGCAAAATCAATTCTGATTGATGATAAGTATTTGATAGTCTGAAGCACTAATTTTACCCAAAACTCTATAGATAATAATAGAGAAATTAATATAGTTTTGATTGATCCTGAATTGATTTCTGACTTTAGATCATATTTTAATAGATATTGGAATTGATAAAAATTAAAGATTATACTTGACAAAATAAAATAAATATTTATATAATTTATTTGTTTATATTATAAATCAACTAAAATAAATGAACGGTTCTGATTGAATAGAAATTAAACGATATGATACAGTAGCTGATGATATTCTTGAAATGGAATGAAATGATGTAGAAGATAAATTTAATACATATCGTACAATACAAAAAGTAGCAAATGAAAAGCTTTGTTCTACTTTGCTTTGATCTCAAGCTTCAGATACTTTTGCTAGTTTTGATAGTGATTGAGCTGAGTTGGATACTTCTCTTACAGAACTAGATTATGAAATCTACAAAAATACAATGCACAATCCAAAATTTCAAAATTATGAAATAGCAAACTCATTTTTTACTTTTTTCCAAAATAAATATTGAAATGATTCAATAATATTTTTTAATGAAAATATTGACGATATTATCAACTGAAATATCATTTTGTCTGAAGAACTTGATTATGTGGATGAAGAAGATACTACTTTATTAATCTATTATTTTTTATTATTACAAGATAGTGATCATTATTACCTATTACAGTCCCAAATTAATAAAATTCTAGATAAAGACTATTTATCAGTTATTAATGATTCTGAATTTATAAATTTCTCTAAATCTCTTTTCAATTATTGATTATATTATAATTTTTATACTATTGCTTCTTCAAACTTACAAAGACTGTTTTCAGATGATGAAAATGTATTAGAGTTGGCTTGAAAGATGGCTTTAGCATCTACTCAATTACAAATTCCAAGCAAAGAAGTGATTGTAATATACAAATCAAAAAAACTTGATATTATTAGTTTTTTTAAGGAATATATGGAGGATTTTGAAAATGGTGATATTGAACATGACACTGCTTCAAATATATACTGATATTATTGAAGATACTTATTAGAAATATGAGATGAAGCAACTTGAAATGAAATACTTTCTCAAGGTTATAATAATTTAGACTGACTTTCTACACAATATATTGCAGAGTATGTAGATGATAAAGAATATAGTGGTTCATGTCTATGATTTTTGGCTTCTATAGATGATACAAATTATTACAAAGAGAAATATTTATCACATCTTATAGATAATCAAGATATGGAGCAGATTATTTACCAAGTAAATAAAGATATTGAATTGCTTCATTATATTATGCTTACTGAAGACTGAATTGAAAAATCTGAACTACATTGAATTCTTCTATCTATAGTGTACTTCTTAAATATTAGTTTCAAAGAACTTTATGAATCAAAGTCTTCTTCAAATAAGCAAGAATCAATTTCTATGAATATTTCTTATATATTTAATTCTTTGAGTGAATTGGGTGTCTATACTTATTTCAAAAAAGATGAACTATTAGTTAATTTTACAAGTATTAATCAAACTTTTAGTATTAGTGCATATTGAATAAAAGCATTTTTACAAGTGATATATAAAGAATCCAGTAATAAATTAAAAGAATATTTAAATAATGAAGATTATAAATCCTATTTACAAGAGCTTTTTGAATTGTCTTTTGTTAGTAATAATGTGAATTACCAAGAAGATTTCTGGAGTTTTATTTATGATATAATTATATCTAAAAAGTATGATCTAACTGAAGATGAATTATTTGATGAAATAGAAAGCTTGTTTGGTGAAATATTAATGGATGATAACAGTTTTCTTCAAGTAAATCAAGCTTGATCTGATAAAAAATTCTTGTGAATTAGTTCGGCATTATTATCATATTGATTATTACCTTTTTTGAAGAACCATAAAAGTACTGTGCCAGATAATTTAATTAGAAAAATTTGAGAAATATTTACTCATTATAATTCAAAATATGCTTTTGATTCCTTATTAAAAGAATTTGGCTATGATTTACATGAAAATACACAGTGAGAGCCTATTTTTATTTCTAAAAATAATGATTCTATAAATAGTGTGAATATGTGAGAAAGTTCTTATTCAATTAATTAAGCAAAAAACTCCCGTTTGGGAGTTTTTTAATCTTTAATTTCTTTTGTAAATTCATCTAATGATTTTGTTGATTGTTCTTTGTTGAATACATCTCTAATGCTTAGCAATTTATCTTTTTCCTCTTTTTCTCATACTATTATCAAGTATGGGATTTTTGATTTTTCTCAGTTTCTTATTTTTTTGTTGAAACTATCATCACTTGTATCTACACTTGATCTAAATCATTGCTCTTTGAATTTTTGGTTTACAGTATAAGCATATTCTTCAAACTTATCTGCTACTGGAATTATTTTGATTTGCTCTGGAGCTAGCCAAAATGGGAATGCTCAAGCAAAATGTTCTATCATAATTCACATAAATCTCTCCAAAGACCCACATATAGCTCTGTGAATTACTACTGGTCTTTCTTTTTCTCATTTATCATTTGTATATTCTAGTTCAAATCTTTCTGGTAAATTGAAATCTAGCTGTATAGTAGCAAGTTGCCATTCTCTTTTTAGGCAATCTTTGAACATAAAATCAAGCTTTGGTCAATAAAATGCTGCTTCTCATTCTACTTTTTCAAAATTTAGTCATTTATTTTTGGCAGCATCTTCCAGTGCAGACTCTGCTTCTTGCCATACATTCTCTTCTCATATATATTCAGATTTGTCTTCTCATCTTACAGATAAGCTTACCCAATAATCATTCATCATTCACATTTTCTCATAGAATGTCTTGATGATATCTACTATAGTACTTATTTCTTGGTTTAGCTGATCTATTCTACAAAAAAGATGACCATCATCTTGAGTAATAGATCTTACCCTAGTCAGACCTCATAATTGACCTGGTTTTTCGTCTCTGTAAATAGTAGCAGGTTCAAAATATCTAATAGGCAAATCACGATAAGAAAATTGGTTGTCTGCAAATATTTGCATATGGTGAGGGCAATTCATTGGTTTTACACAGAAATCTTCATATTTTCAGTCTATTTTCATTAGCTCATGTCAAAATTTTTGCCAATGTCATGAAGTTTCATATAGTTCTTTTTTGGCAATATGTGGAGTCCAAACTCTTTCATATCATCTTTCTTTGTGCAAATCCCAAAGATAGTCTTCTATTATTTTACGAATAATCATTCATCTTGGCTGCAAAAGTGGTAGTCCAGCACCTACCAAATCACTAGTAGTAAATAATTTTAACTGTTTTCACAAAACTCTATGGTCTCTTTTCTTAGCTTCTTCCAAGAAATTTATATATTCTTGAAGTTCTTCTTTGCTTGCAAATGCATAAGCATAAACTCTAGTCATCATAGAATTTTTTTCATCTCATCTTCGATAAGCTCAAGCAATCTTTGCCAATTTGAAAGTTTTGGGATCTATTTCTCAAGTATGTGCTAGATGTGGTCATTCACACATATCTATGAAACATACAAACTTGTCTTCTGGTAAATTGAAATTTTGATGCATATGTTCGCTTATTTCTTCATAGTAAGAAATATAGCTAGGATTAGCTCATTTCATAAGTGCATCTTTTGCTTTTGCTGGTATCAAATTAATATAATAAGTAATTTCACTTTCTCATTGAGAAACAAATTCATCTATCAGTTCATTTTTTAGTTCTTGTCATAAAAAATTATTTAGATCTTTGGCTGTTTGAACATCCATAGAAATACAGTGAAATTCTTGTTTTTGCTTTATGATTTGTTCCATATATTTTTGGATGGTTTTTAGATCTTTGTCTTGGATTTTGATAGCCTCAGATGCAGGTAGTATATCATAATAACAACCATCATCTATAGCAGGTCATACTCATAGTTTCAAGTTGGCACCAAATTCTCTTTGTGCTGCTTGTGCAAGTATATGTGCTAGACTATGTCTAGATCTAAATAAATGGTCTGTCATAACTTATGAAATTAAATTTATAAAATAGAAAGTTTATATTGATAATGTTAATAATTTCAACTTATTTTGATTATTATATTTTCTGATTTTTGAATGTATATAATATTATTAATTTAATTTCAATTTATTTTGATTCAAATTTTGAAGAAATATTATTTTTTGTATATTTATTATGTTTAGTGACACTAGTTCTTAACACTTTTTAGTTTAATTTAAGCTATCTTTTGTATAATAGCTATACTTCCATATAAAGGAAGTTATTTATATCCTAAATACAAAGAAATGACAAAAAAGACCATCATCTGAATTTCTCTTTTTGGTACTATATTCCTAGCTAGTGCTGCGACATATGCGAATCTTTCTGAATTACAAACTACACCAAATCTTGTGCAAAATCTTGATAAAAATGAAAACTGTCAACTTGACAATGACAAACTAACTAACTTAAGATCAGAATTCAAAGATAATTTTCCCTCAAACTGATTTCATAATAGGTTTTGATGAGATATGAAATCAAAACTTAATGAAATCAAAAATGCTTACAATAACTGAGATATAGATGAAGCAATATCTTTGTGAGAAAGTATAAAAGACGAATTAGATATACCTGATAGAATGAAAGAAAGAATTCAAAATAAGCTAGACAAAATGTCAGACGAAGATTATGAATTCTTTGAAGAAAGAAATAATAGAAATCATTCACATAGGTGAAATTGATTTCAAGCTCAATTACCAAACTCAATTAGATAAATATATAAATACCCTTTTGTTTTGCTCTTCACAAACTATTTTGTGAAGAGTTTTTTTGTAATTTAGAAAAAAATCATTAAAATTTATCTCATATTTTTATTTAATCAAATATAGAATTGATGGATTACTCTAAATTTGTGAATGATGTATATGATTTTAGATGATGAGACGAAGATAATGAAGATAATATAGAAAAAATAATAAAACATGTATCAGATAATAAATATTATAATATCTTAATTCAAAAAAGATTTGATTTGACAAAATTGCAAGACAGAATAAGTCCTAGGTTAATATATACTTTCATTGTTATTTATTCTATATTGGTTTTGCCTCTTATATTGTTTTGAGTTTATTTGGAAACTAACGATGACTTAGATTTTTTTGTAGACTTAATAATAGTAGGACCTATTGTTGCTGCTATATTGCTTATGATTTTTAGTATAGCATTTTTCTATTATAATTTTATGGTTTTGAAACCAGCCAAAAGAAAATTAGAGTTTGATTTATTTGATGACTTATTGAATTTTCAAAATGACTTTTTCAACAAAGAATTTTGATGATTCAGTTTTGACAAGAAAAAATGAGATTTTCCTATGGATTCTAATTTCAAAAAATTAATTAAAAATCAATGAAACTTTATATCTTTGTCATCTTATGATAATGCTGATCTATGTGTCAAAATTGATTATCAGAAAAAAGATGAGCCTTTTAAGATTACTTCACTAAATTATTATAAATCTAAAAGTACTACTAGTTCTAAATATATGCTACAAAAAATTCAATTTGATAATGAATTAGAATTTTTAGATGATATTTTGCTTACTCATAATTCAAATTCTATAAGATATAGGACTAGTGAAAAATTTGATAAGATAGAGGACTATTATGACATTCAAGCTTCTAGTGAAGATACTGTTACTAGATTTATAAATTCAAATTTAGCAAATAGTATCAAACATCTTACAGATAATACTCCATTTAGACTTTCATTTTATATAAAAGATAATAAAATTTATATTATTGCATATGTTGATGATTTGTATAGAATAAATCGAAAATGAGATTTTAGGATTATTTATGTGAATATTAGCTTGTTGGTATACTTCAAACAGCTAATCAATTTTTCTAAGAAAATTATGTAGATATTTTCTGTCTATTTTGCCTTGATTTTTTTTGTCTATCGAGTATATAATAGCTACAAACAAAAACAAAACAAAAAACTCCGGAGATTTTGTTTTATATACATAAATTTTAACATAACAAATGAATACAAGAAGAATTTTATCTTTACTTTCAGTGTTTGCTTTGGTATTTGCTATGATAGTTCCAGCTGTAAGAGCTGAAACATTAGAAGGTACAGCTACTATAGATGGAGATACAATTACAGTTACTGCTACTGGTCATAATTTTAGTGAAGATGGTATAACTACTCTTAGAATTATTGGTTCTGACTGAAATAATCTAGATAATGTAAGTAGTGATGATGTTGATGAAAATGAAGATGATGATAGTTTTGATATAGATGTTTCTGATGCTGATATTGATGATGATAAAATATACTCAATTTCATTTGCTACTGAAGACTGAGAATCAGGTTATGCATTACTTTATCAAGATGCTAATGTAGTAGAAGTATCAGCTACAGTATTGCCTGTATTGACAATGACTGTTGAAGGTGGTGATATTAATTTTGGTAATTTAGATATTGGTCAATGGAATGAAGCAGATACACAAACTACTGTATCAGTTAATTCTAATGCATCTGATGGTTTTGTTGTACAAGCTCATTATAGTGACTTAGAAACTGCTGATCAAGACCATGATATGCCACTTATACTTACAACATCAGATTGAGAAGATAGTGATCAAGTTGAAAATGAAGGTAATGTAATAGATGAGGAGAATTATCAATCAGAGCAAATAGAACAAAAAGTTTGGTATCATGCAAATCCAGCAGAAAATCAAGCAGCTGGTGAATATAATACTACTGTAGAATATACAGT
>CAZACQ010000002.1:20491-35686 GCA_964483725.1 uncultured Candidatus Peribacteria bacterium
ATCCAGCAGAAAATCAAGCAGCTGGTGAATATAATACTACTGTAGAATATACAGTTACTGGTAATTTCTAATTATAGATTAGTGAAGGAATAAATTCATAGTGAATACAAAGTAAAGATAACAAAAACTCTCTTACACAAGTGTAGGGGAGTTTTTTTATACAAAAGATATTACTTGCTTAAAAACTTGCAAAAATAGCTAAAATATATATAGTATGTGACAATTTAATTCTATAAAAATTCTATACAATAATGAGTTTAGAAAAAAACTGATTGAATACAGTACAAGCAAATCCAGAAGATAATCTAATATCAGATGAATTGGTCCAAAATCTAGAAGAATCTATAGAAGTAGATACTCAAACCAATTCAATTTTACTTTCTGTAAATTGAAACAATTTGTCTATCAAAGAAATATCTGATATGGAAGAGCTAGAAATTTTTGGTGCTGAGATTATGGAATCAAATTCAAATATTGATTCAGTTATTTTCTTGAAAGCATGACCAAGTGATGATGAATATGAATTTTATGTATACGAAAGAGATTGATCTTTGTCTGTGATGTGTGGTAATTGAGCTATAGCTAGTGCTTATTTGCTACATCAAAGACATTGTAAAAATTCTATCAAATTGATTACAAGATATTGAACTGCAGTACAAACAAATATACAAAATTGAAAAATTTCAGTAAATTTTGATGAAGTAAAAGTAAATGAAGATTTGGATTCTATACTTAGTATCAAATCAAATTTACAAGATATAGCAGAAAGTATAGATAATTTTTTGGAAAATCCAGAATTGTTAAAAAATGCTGTATCTGACAATCAAGAACTTACTTATTATCTACAGTTATTTAATAATCTGAAAAATGATGAATGATTTAAGTCTTTTGTAGAGCATATTTTTATTAGAGATTATAAATATGTATCCTGAGAACCTCATTTGATAATAAATTTTGAATATCCAGGAGATTCAGACTTTGTGCTTAATTATTATCTAAAAGCACTTTCATTCTTGCTTAGATATTCAGATAAATGAGAAAATAATATTCATGGTGATATAAATATTATGTTCTATCAAGAATTGTGAGATGAAGTAAATATTTATCCTTCAGAAAGGGGAGTAAATAATGGTATACATATGGATCAAACATGAGCTTGTGGTTCTTGATCAGTAGCTCTTGCTTCATATTTACTTTCATTGGATAATGAAAAAGATTCAGTTTGTATCAAAAATAGGTCTTGATCAGTATTGGAAGTGAGAAAGTGAAACCCCAACTCTTATGAATTATGTTCTGATGTAGAAAACATTTCTCATATACAAGAAAAAGCTAACTCATATTTTGATGCTGAGGCTATACATGAAAATTTTTTGTATAATATGTCTAGAATATGACTAGATGTAGAATGAAAAACTTATTCTGAAATACTAAATCAATTATCTAATGTCCCAGCTTCTGCCAAAGAAATAAATAAGTTATTTGATAATAAGATATTTTCTTCTTGTTTGCACGAGACAGAGTATCCTATTGATCCATATAAAATTTCTTCTTCAGTAAATGCTGCAATTTTTGCTGATAAGATGTGACTAGATGATATATATTCTCCTTATCTTGATACATTGACTGATGATCTAAAAGAGTTTCCTAATGTAAAGACAAAACAGTGAAAAGTATTCAAAAAAATGCCTTGATTAATAGAAGAATTAAACGAACTTATATACAATTGAGAAACATCTTTGAAAGATATATTGCTGTATTTGAGAAATAGATCCAACTTTATTTCTGAGATAGAAAAACAAGAATGAAATAAAAAAATGCTTGATGCATTGAAAAAAATTGAATCTTTATTCAACAATATTTTATGAGTTGAAGTAAGCAATCTAGCAGATTCAGAATTTTGAAAATATGTTTTGTCTTATCTTTCCAAAGCATGATTATTGGAACTTTTTCATGAAAATATTGAAATGAAAAATAACAAAGTTGATCAAATGATATTAGATTTGTTTGAAGCAAATATTAAATCTAGAATTGATGAAATATTTGAAAATTTTGTAAAGTCTTTATTGAGAATAGATTGTAATGATTTGGAAACTTGAGATATCAAAAAATTAGTTGATAAAGCTTTACAAGATAGTGTACTTACATATACTTGTCAAAAGTTTTTGGATTGAGATATGAAAAAATTATTAAGAGATAAGTGAGTACTTGATAAGCATTATAGATTTGATAAATCTATATCTTCTATGGACCCGTATTTTAAAGAAAAACTTTCAAATTCATTTGTTTCTTTATTGGATGATCCTGAAATGTGACAAGAAATATTTATTAAATATTTTGAAAAACTATTTGAAAACAAATGAAAACCTGTTCTTTTATGAGAATTCAATGACGAAAAAAATGGCTTTAATTGAATGAAAATATTTTTCTCAAAAGAAAAGTGAAGTAATGAATATAAAATAATGACTTGAACTAGAAAAGAAGCTTTTGAACTTAATTATGATTATTTTTTTGATTTGCTTCGCAATCCAAACAATATTGTAAATCCACAATGAGCTTTATTGCTTTTTGTTAAAAGTTTATGAATGGTGCCTATGTATGGTTCAGAAAGGTGATATAGGGAAATTACTGTAGATACACTAAAAGAACATTTGGATAATGATAAATATTCAGATTATATCAACTATGTACAAGCTTCATGATTGGTATCTGATTATGATCCAAGTGTAGATTTGCAAGGTGAAAATATTGAGTCTTATTATACTAAATTTCCATCTTGAACAGATAATACCTATTGTTCTGACCTATTGATGGAAGCAATAATGCCACCTAGTGATTTTTCAAAAGAAATGCTTGATAGATTTTTACAAAGAAATTTGGTAGATCACAGTCTTTCAAATTGAGAAAAAGTTAAATTTTTAAAATTAGTAATTTGATATTTAAATAAATACAATTTTGATTATATTATAGATACTATAATTGAACAATTGAAAGAAAAATGAAATACTGATAAAATAAGTAAAATGTCACAGCTAAGAGAATTAGTTAATTATGATTGAAATGATATTCCTAAGTTGATTGACTGTATCCGTCAAAGATATTTACTAATTAATAAACTTTAATATATGAAAAATTATATCAATTATCATATAGATCTATCCAATGTGCCTTTGGATGTCAAAAAAACTTTTTACTTAGATGATTTTTTGGTAAAAGATAATATTCAAGTAAAAGATAATTGAGAAGATTTTGTAGAATTAAACTGATCAGATATCAAAATTGCACCTTTTTGGGAAGACAAAGAAAGTACTCAAGTGCAAGATGAAGAAATTCAATCTATGCTAGATTTGGAATCAAATTTACTTACAGAGTATATTCAAGAAAATTGATTATGAATAATAGTAAGGGAAACTGTAGCAAATAAATTAAAAGAAGTAAATGATTATTTCAAAAGCAAATGATATCAAATTTGTATCAAGATATGATATAGACCTTTGTCTGTACAGCAAAAATTATTAGAACATATAAGTAAATATATTGATAACAAACATCCAGATCTATCTGAATCCAAGAGATATGAAATTACTTGTGAATATGTTTCTGATCCAAATAATTTTGTACCACCTCATAGTACTTGATGAGCTGTAGATTTAGTGCTTATGGATTTGGATTGAAATGAAATTGATATGTGATCTCCAATAAACTATCCTTGAGAAATTTCTAATATTACATATACTGATATTAGCAAAGAGACTTTTGAAAATAGAATGTTTTTGTGTGATACTATGCTTAAATTCGGTTTTGCAAACTTATCTTCTGAATGGTGGCATTTTTCTTATTGAGATCCTATATGGGCATATTTTTATTGACACAAAGAAAGCATTTATTGAAAAATAGACTTATAAAATATATTAATTATTTGTATTATACAAATAATTTTTTTTAAAAACTTCTATAATATAAAAATAGCCTAATATTTAATATATATAATTAAACTAATTATTGTAAGTTTGCAATAGTTTATAAATTAAATTAATTTAATGAAAGCTAGCGATATTTTTGTGAAATCATTGATACAACACTGAACTAAGGTTATTTATTGAGTGCCCTGAGAAGAAAATTTGGATTTGATTGAATCGGTCAAAAAATACTGAGATATAGAATTAATACTTACTAGAAATGAACAAACAGCAGTTTTTATGGCAGCTACTTACTGAAGGCTTACTTGAAATCCTTGAGTTGCAATAGCAACATTGGGTCCATGAGCAACTAATATGATGACTTGAGTTGCATTTTCTCAACTATGATGATTTCCTACAATTGTGATAACTTGACAAAAGCCTATAAGGAAATCAAAACAATGATTTTTTCAGATAATAGATGTTGTATCTATGATGAAACCTATCTGTAAATATGCAGGTTCTATAGTTACTTGAAACAAAATACCTCATATAGTAGATAATGCATTTAGAATTGCTTCTAATGAAAGGCCTTGAGCTGTTTGTTTAGAATTGCCTGAAGATATAGCTTGAGAAGATATAATAGAGACTGATATAAATTATATAAAAAAAGATAAAATTAGGAGACCAATTATTGATGAGAAATGATTATTAAGTTTGAGATCTGAACTAGAAAAATCTAAATCACCTATAATACTTATCTGAGCATGAGCCAATAGGAAAAGAATTAGTAAATATTTAACTCGTTTTATAAAGGAATATAATATACCTTTTTTCTCTTCTCAGATGTGAAAATGAGTTGTTGATGAATCTTTAGAACAATACTTATGAACAGCTGCTACGAGTGAAAATGACTATATTCACGAAGCAATCCAGGAATCAGATTTGATATTGTCAGTTGGTTATGATCCTATTGAAAAACCAACTCATTTGGTAGGTAAGTGATGAATTAAAACTATTCATATAAATTTTTATGAATCAAATTTGGATAATGTATATTGTCCTTATTTGGATATAGTATGAGATATATGAAGTACTTTTTGGCAATTATATTCAATATGAGTAAATAATAAAAACTGGAATTGGGATAAAATCTATCAAATAAGAGATAATTATATAAAACAAACTCAAGAAAATATAGAAAATGAAGATATTTGAAATAATATTATGTGACCTAGAAAACTTGTTGATGATACTAGGAAGTTTATGTGAGAAAGTGATATATTAGCTTTAGATAATTGATTATACAAAGTTTGGTTTGCTAGAAATTATAAATCAAATAATCCAAATACTTTACTTTTGGATAATGCATTGGCAACTATGTGAGCTTGAATGGCTTCATGATTGGAAGCTAAAAGAATGAATCCAGAAAAAAATGTTGTAGTAGTTACTTGAGATGGCTGACTTGTGATGAACTTGTGAGATTTGGAAACTGCTGTGAGATTAGATTTAGATCTTACTATAGTAGTTTTAAATAACAGAAGCTATTGAATGATAAAATGGAAACAAAATGGTGATAAAAAACAAGTATGGTGAATGGACTTTGATAATCCTGATTTTGTAAAATTAGCAGAAAGTTTTTGAGCTATATGATATAAAGTAAGTGATAAAAATGACTATTTAAAAACATTAGAAGATGCAAATGCACAAAAATGAATAAAAATAATAGATCTTGACTTTGATTATCCAGAAAAAATAAACTAAACTTGAAACTAGCTTAGTCTTTCTTTAAACTAAAACTATTTATATAATAAATAAATCTTAATGTCAAAAATACTATCAATCAATCCATATACAGAAGAAGTAAATGCAGAATATGAAACTTTATCTAAAGAAGAAATTGATCAAAAAATTACAAAAGCACATAATGCATTTTTGGAATGGAAAAATGTTTCAAAATCTGAAAAAAAATCATTGTTTTTGAAATTGGCTGATTTGATTGAGCAAGAAAAAGAAAACTTAGCTGAGCTTGAAACTAAAGAAATGTGAATGTTGTATGATTTTTCACTTGCATGACTTTCAAAAACTGCAAATTTGATTAGATGGTATGCAAACAATTTTGAAGATGTTTTAAAAGATGAGTTTTATGAATCAGAATGATTAAATGTTAAGTCTCAATATGATCCATTGTGAGTTGTTTTTGGAGTAGCACCTTGGAATTTTCCATACAATCAAGTACTAAGAGCAGCTGTTCCAAATATTCTAGCATGAAATACTACTGTTTATAAACATGCATCAAATGTGCCACTTTGCTGAATAAAAATTGAAGAAATGTTTAAAAAAGCTGGATTTCCTGACTGAATATATACTAATTTTATGATTTCTAGCAAAGATAGCGAATATGTAATATCTAAACCTGAAATAGTATGAGTAAATCTTACTTGATCAGAATGAGCTTGATCTACAGTTTGATCTTTAGCTGGTAAATATTTAAAACCATCTGTATTGGAATTGTGATGAAATGATGCATTTATAGTTACTGATACAGATGATATGGATAATTTAGCAAAACAAGCAGTAAATGCTCGTATTTCAAATAATTGACAAAAATGTAATTCATCCAAAAGGTTTATTGTAAGAGAAAAAGACTATGAAGAATTTTGTTCTTACTTCAAAAAACATATGGAAGATTTAGTAGTATGAGATCCAATGTCTTCAGATACAGATTTGTGACCATTAGCAAGAAAAGATTTATTGCAAGAAGTTGATGAACAGGTTCAAAAAACTATATCTCAATGAGCTAGATTATTAACTGGTTGAAAAATATTAGATCAAAAATGATACTTTTATGCTCCTACTGCTTTAGATGATGTAACTCCAGAAATGACATCATATAAAGAAGAAATTTTTGGGCCAGTAGCATCCATAATTAAAGTTAAAGACTTGGATGAGGCAGTAGAAATTGCTAATAATTCTGATTTTGGTTTGTGTGGATGTGTGTATTGAGATAATTTAGATCAAAATATCAATGTGGCTTCAAAAATTCATACTTGAATGGTATTTATAAATCAGCCAGCTTGATCTAGGGCTAGTTTGCCTTTTGGATGAGTTAAGAAATCAGGTTATTGAAAAGAAAATGGTCCTGAATGACTTAAAGCTTTTACAAATAAAAAAGTTATAGTTTATTAAACTATACTCTTAATTTAATTAGTTTTTAACTTATTTTAAATACTTCTTGAAATATTTTTAGTATTTTATATACTAAAATTAATAACTAAGTAATTGTCTTTTTGAAATATAGAACTTATTTATTAAAAATATATTTATAAGATAAAGAATTTGATTTGTAATGAATATTAAAAAAGATTTTCCAGTATTTAATGATTCATCATTGGTATATTTGGATTCATGTTCTAGTACCCAAAAACCCAAATATGTAATAGATGCAATTTCTGAGCATTTATCAAGTTGATATGCAAATATTCACAGATGACTTTATGATCTTTCTGATATTTCCCAGGAACTTTATGATAAATCAAAAAAAATTGTATGAAAACATTTGTGAGTTAAAGCTAGTGAAGTTGTATATACATACAATAGTACATATGCTTTTAATATTTTGGCATATAGTTTATACTTTTCAAATTATCTTAAAAAATGAGATAAAATTTTGTTATCAATAGCTGAGCATCACTCTAATATTGTTCCTTGGCTTTCACTTCAAGAAAAATTTTGAATACAAGTAGAGTTTGTACAAAATGACGATAATGGAGATATAGATATGCAAGATTTTAATAATAAATATGATGAAACAGTAAAACTTGTAAGTTTTAATTATGTATCAAATGTTACTTGAACAATTTTTGACTTGAAAAAAATTTGATCTATATTAAGAGATGATACACTTTTTGTGATTGATTGATCTCAAGCAGTACCAAACTTTCCAGTAAATTTTGATGATCTTTGAGCTGATTTTTTGGTATTTACATGACATAAATTGATGGCAAATACTTGAATATGAGTTTTGATTTGAAAAAAAGACCATCTCAAAAAGATTAATTCTATTTTCGCATGATGAGGTAGCATAAAAGATGTAAATACACAATGATATGAACTTTTGTTATGAGCAGAATGATTTGAAGCATGAACTCCAAATATATCTTGAGCAGTTAGTTTACTCAAAGCCTTTGAATATATAGAATCAATTTGATGATTTGATAAAGTATGGCAAAAAGAGCAAGAACTTACTAAATATATGCTTGATTGATTTTTACAAAGAGAAAATAAAATTGAGCTAATTGGTAAAAAAACACCTGATAATAGGTTGTGAGTGTTTAGTTTTGTTCTAAAGTGAGATTTTTCTCCAATTAGATTTGGTGAGCATATGGCTATGAAAAATATATGTATTAGGTGTGGAGGGCACTGTGCACATCCATATTTAAAATCAATGTGATATGCTTGAAGTTGTAGGGCTAGCTTGTACTTGTATAATGATTTTTCTGATATTGATAGATTTTTTTATGCTATAGATGAGTTTATATAATATTTAATTTTATCTTTTATAAATTAGTTATATTAAATCTATTTTTCAATAGATGTAAACTAATTGAGAATGATCCATTACCATCATGTTGAATTGAAGATGGTAAATCATATGAAATTGATGCTGAAGATTGGGATACAGAAGAGTTTTGTGAAGAATGAAGTGTAGTATGATCAAATCCAGAATTTCCAAGTGAATGATGAA
Organism: uncultured Candidatus Peribacteria bacterium; assembly: GCA_964483725.1. GTDB lineage: Bacteria > Patescibacteriota > Gracilibacteria > Absconditabacterales > Absconditicoccaceae > CAZACQ01. The sequence continues at coordinate 29,135 of CAZACQ010000002.1, forward strand.
CAAGTACTTGGGAATGTGAATCATGAGATGAAACTGTAAGTTGTAGTGCAGAAAGAGATGAAGAAACTTCATGATGAAGAGTACCTAGATTTGAATCTTATCCATCATGTTGAATTGAAGATGGTAAATCATATGAAATTGATGCTGAAGATTGGGATACAGAAGAGTTTTGTGAAGAATGAAGTGTAGTATGATCAAATCCAGAATTTCCAAGTGAATGATGAACAAGTACTTGGGAATGTGAATCATGAGATGAAACTGTAAGTTGTGTAGCTGATAGACTAGATGTTACAGATATTAGTGATGAAGAAGAAGATATTAATGTTCATTTTTCTTGAAGATGATCAGAAAGTTGTGAGTGTGTTCCTAATAATGTAAATTTTGATGAAGAAACTTGAAAGTTGAATATTACTTGGCAACCATTAAGTAATGAAGAGATTTTGTCATTTTCAATAATTGATAAAGATTGAAATATTAATGAATTATGAGAAGTTGACTGTTCTTCATGAAATTATGAGGTGTTGATATGAAATTCTTGAAAATATGAACTTGAATCATCTGTAATTAATTATGAATGACAAGAAGTTTGTGATACTAAAAGATTTGATGTATGAGAAGTTAATCTAGATGATGAAGCTAAAATTCATTGAGTACCAGAAACATGAGTATGAAAATATATGATAATTGTATTCATTATATTATGACTAATATTTTATATTTTCTTGTCTAGAAGGTACAATTAAAGCTTTTATTACTTAATAAAATAAAGCTTAATAAAAAAATGAAGTCTATTAGACTTCATTTTTTTATAACTCTATCTTTTCTTCTTTTCAACTATCATCATTATAGTATGTTATAATACTTTTTTTCTTTTTTAAATCAGAGTGTAATATGCAGTAATAATCTTTGTAACTTCGTTTTAGTTTTATCTCATTACTTTCTGAATCTAATTCTTCAAAGTCTCAATTGAAAGCAGGGTAGTTATCACGAAATTCAATCAACTTAAATAATCTTTTTACTACATCTTTTTGTATATGTTCATCAATTTCCTCTAAACTATAGTTATGTCTATTAATATCTCTTCAAACATTTGTGATTTCTAATTTTTCCATGTCATTTTTTCCTGCTAATAGTCATACATAATATACTTGAGGTATACCTGGAATAAAAAATTGAATTGCTCTAGCAGTTATATATGAATTATCATCCTCTCATACAGCAGAATAATAGGTACAATTAATTTGATATATATCAACATTTTCTGCATTTGCTCATGAAGCTCTTTTACTATCATTTCATCACATTGTATGAAGGTTTGCTATTGTCTTATCTATATCTTTTTTTGACATTATGTCTTCTACATCAACTACTCATATTCCGTCGTGAGTATCTAGTGTAGTTATGCAGTTATTTGTTCTAATAGATAACCATTTGGATAAATACTTATTATCTTCAAAATACAAGCTATATAATGTAAGCATTGGTAGAGCAAAGTCATATACATAATCAACTCAATCTACATTTGCTATTTCATTTTGTATCAAATAATGATTATGTATTTCTGGTAGTGTCTTAATTCAGTTTTCTTTACATATTTTAATTAATTCAGCCAAAAATTCATATGATTTATTAGTTAGAAAGTTATTTGTTCATCTTTTCTTACCTGTATATCAAAATGCATCTAGTCTTAATAATTTAACTCAATTATTTGCAAGATTTTCAATTGAGTTTTTTAGATAGTTTTTTACATCAGTATTATCTGTATCTATATCAATTTGATCACTAGAAAATGTGCACCATATATTTTTATATTTTTTATTTTTTACTTTAAATTTTACAAATGGTGATCCAGGCCTAGGCCTATATATTTTTCTGAGGCTAAATCTGTTGATTCAATCCTTATGAAATATAAAATCTAATTTCCTTAAATTGTTTGTGATTTTTCAAAGTCAATCTAGAATAGAATTATATATTTTACTTTTGAATCTTAGGTTAATTCTTTTTGAAAACTTTTCTCATGTCATAAACCAATCTGAATATTTTGAATTATCTCAGTTTTGTAAAAAATCTTGGAATTCTTTTGATTGAGATGAAATATGATTTACCATTAAGTCAGATACTAGTTCATAATTTTGGGATATAGATTTAATATCCTGTCGATCTCAGAAATTTGGATCTACTGACAATTGTGTAATTGGTGAAAAACCTCTATCTGATGATGAAGGATAATATGGTAATATATGCACAGCTTGAATTTTTCATTCAAATTTCTTGTCCAATACTAGTTTTAATTCTTTTAAATTTGTTCACAAACTATCAGGATATGTGATTAATTGTACTTTGTTAGAAATCATATTTTATTTTATTAAATTAGAAAATTAAATGAAAAATCTTTATATAATAATCTTAATAAAGAAATCAAGCTTTATTTTATAATTTAATATTGATTTTTTTATATATATAAATATATAAGTTTAAATGTAAATATTTTATATATAAAATCGAATCTAATGAATGAAGATTTTGAATTAAAATTAACGAAATTGGAAAATGATGTTGATACTTTAGAACTGATGATGAGAACTGAAATGATATGAGTTCTTTGATCAAATTATCATATAAAAGCACAAAGACTACAAAGTCATTGTGAAAAAGTAAGAGCTGATATACATAGAATACTTTCTAACTGATGACCTAGAAGTACTTTACAAAGTTTTAAACTTGAGTCAGTTATTAATAGAGCTTGGATTTATATTTCAAAATATGATTTGTTAATACAAAAATGAGTTGATCTAAAATGAGATTTGATGTCTATTGATCCAAACACTATAGAGAAGTTAAAAAGATAAAATAATTTAAATTAAATAAAAACCAAATATATATTATGTATTCTTATTTAATTAGGTTTACTGGAGAAATATGAATTAAATGAGCTAAAACTAGATGGAACTACATCAGAAAATTATCTTCAAATATAGAAAAAGCAGTAGGTGATAACTTGGTGGATATAAAATATAGTTTTGATAAAATTGTACTTCATACTGAAGCAAATGTAGATAATAAATTAGCAAATGTTTTTTGAATTGCAAAATTTTCCAAATTTAAATATTATAAATTTGAAAATATAGATGATTTACTAGAATATGGAGAAAACTTTTACAAAAACACAGTTTCTTGAAAAAAATTTGCAGTAAGAGTTAATAGAATAGGGGAGCATACATTCAAAGCTATGGATTTAGAAAAGTCACTTTGAGCTAAGCTTTATAAATACTCATCTTGAGTAAATTTAAAAAATCCTGATGTTTGGGTAAAGTTAGAAATATACTATGATTATGCTTATTTTCTTGAATATACAAAAGAATGAGCTTGATGATTTCCTATATGAAGTGTATGAAGAATTCCAGTATTATTCTCTTGATGAATTGATTCTTCAGTTGCAGTTTGGTATTTGTTTAGAATGTGATTTGATCTAGATCTTATTTATTTTGATCTGTGATGAGATAAACCATTTGAAGCTTCATTTGATACAGCAAAATATATGTATTCAAACTTTTGATATTGATCCAAAATGAGTTTTTATAAAGTTGATTTCAAGGATTTAATTTGACTATTATCTTGAATCAAGCAATCATACCAAGTACTTGCACTTAAATATTATTTTTATAAATTTACAGAGTTGTTTTGTAATCTATCTTCTTATAATTGATTTGCTACATGAGAAGCTATAAATCAAGTAAGTACACAAGTTTTTAAAAACTTATATGTTTTGGATAATTGCACTGATAAGTTTGTTATAAGACCACTTATTTGTTTGCCAAAACAAGATATTATGAATATTGCAAAAAATATATGAAGTTTTGAATTATCATATAAATGAGAAGAGTTTTGTTCTATTAGTTCTACCAAAGTAGAAACTGATGCAAATATAAATAAATTAAAAAATGAAATTCAAAAGCTTGATTTTGATATTGAAGTTTTGTTGGAAAAAACTGAGAAAATAGACTTTAAAAATAAAGAAAAAAGCTCTTATTTTACAAAAGATATTGTAGATAGAGAAATTATTTATATTCAAAGAAATCCATCTGATTTTTCAGATAAATACAAAAATGTATTATTTAAGTATTACAAAAATGAATTATCTAAATTAGATAAATCTAAAAAATATTTTATAATTTGTAAAAAATGAAAATTAAGTAATATAGTTTATTCTTATATGAAAGAGAATTGATTTGATGTTATTTATTAATTTATTTATTTACTAGTTCTTGCAATTCTCAAGTTTCAAACATTTCAGCAACAATATCAAATCATCATACAAATTCTCAATTTATGTGAATTTGTGGGTATGTAGGCCAATTGTTGTATTCTTTGATTCACTCAGCAATTTCTTCATCATCAAATATGTTTACATCTGTGAACTCAATTCATGCCATATTCATTATTCAGATAATATTTACAGTAAAGCCACAAACTGGTTCTGATTTTGTTCATTTCATAAATATTACTACTTTATCTGAATTAATTATATTTTCAATTTTTTGTTTAGTTTCTTCATTCATTTTGCATTTGTATATTAATTATTTAAATATTTTCATCATGAGTTAGGGTTTTAATCTTAAGTGCATGAATAGCACCTGATTGTATGTGTTCTCATACTATTTCATTAACTTTTCTATGTCTTTCTAATCTTGATAATCATTCAAACTTATCTGATACTATTTTTAAAAAATAGTGTTTATGTGTATCATCTGGTCAATGAACTCATTGATATTCAAAATTTACTATATCATTTTCATTATCAAAAACAGTTTTCATAATTTCAATAATTTGTTCTTCCGTCATAATTGAGTTTTAATATTTAAATTTATTAGCCAAAGTATCTATATATTAAATTTATAATAATACTAAGTAATATAGATATTATTATAAAACTTGTAACTGGGAAATATATTTTTGTATTTTCTTTTTCAATTTTAATATCTCATGGTAAGTTTCAAATTCATAATCATAGTTTATTCAAAAATATCACTATAACTCAAATTATAATCAAAGTAATTCACAAAACAAGCAATGTCTTTCATATATTTTCCATTATTTTTTTCAATTATTAATTGAATTTATTCTTTGATTAATTTCCCAGCTAAATAATAGTAAAACAACTACCAATGTAAATAATGATAAATTAAGTGCTGCTTGTCATATTTCATAATTTGTAAGGACAAATCACAAAATTATAATAAAACTTACTGTAAATCAAAATATTTTACTATGAAATAATTTTATAAATAAATTTGTAAGTAATAATGTAATTAAAATCGATATTATTGCAACAATTAGATATTGTTCTCACATATGTACTAGTATACTATTGTATAGTATATGTATCCATATTCATAATAACAATCACTCATAAATAACTTCTGTAGGTCAGTGTCAATATGTACTACTTTTCTTATTTCATATCAAATGGTTTATTGTAACATCTAATACTAAAACTCTTTTTATAAATATTAATACATTTTTTATAGAGTATTTAGTTTGTATATAAATATGTTTTGCTAAATAGTATATTCACATTACTCAACAGAACTCTTGTTTAGTAGTTTTAAATATGTTTGGCATCCAATTTCATAATTTTGAAGATACTCATATCATATATCAAAATATTCAAGCAGTTAGTGGATGTAATATTAATCATCATACAAATATTGATCTATATAATATTGTATAAAAGTCATCTATTCAAGACCATATATAAATTATGTTTTCATATATTCAAAATCATAGTCATACTAGCACTCATACTATTGCTAACCATTTATATGATTTGAAACTTTCTTTAAAACTTATATAGATATAAAATATAACTAAAAATTTGGCTAATTCTTCGAGTATAGGTCAAATTATTGCTTGATAATAATATATTTCTCATAGGTTTCAATGGTTTAGTAAGTACAGTAGTAATGATGCCGAAAAAATTCATCCTAAAAATCAAAGAGTTCATATCATAATATCTTTATGTGAACTACGAAGTATTCATCATCTAAACCAATAAACTAGTGATAATATTAGAATTGCAAATAGTACTATTATTGCTTCCATTTTTTGTTTTTATTATTCAAAATCTATATCTTGTGCAACATATTCATATCAATCTTTATATTCTACAATAAATTTCTTTTCACTAATTGATCATTCATGATATACAATATTTTGATCTCAAGCTATTGAACTTATATCATCTTCATCTAGTTCAGTTTCGCAGTGATAAATTCTCAATATTGGATCGCTTGATAGATAATCTTCTTCTTCCCAGTGAGTTGCATTTAATCTATAATTACAGCTTAGTCAACTTACTCAAAAGTCTTCAGTAGGACTAACAGTCTCTCAGGCAAATATCATTATATCTGGTATATTAACATTGAATCATCTATTTGATTCAAATTTTTGAGTATTTTCAGTATTAATTTCGTATGTTTGTCTTTCTTCATCTGATTGACTTGTATCTTCAGAGCTTTCTTCTTCGTCACTTTCATTTGTATATTCTTCTTC
>CAZACQ010000002.1:35786-77823 GCA_964483725.1 uncultured Candidatus Peribacteria bacterium
TTCTTCTTCGTCACTTTCATTTGTATATTCTTCTTCAACACTGTCTTCATCATATGTTTCTTCTATTTGTTCTGCTTCATCTTCAGAGCTATCTTCTTCAGATATTGATGTTTGCTCAAAATCTACCAAATTTGTAGTGATATTAGCTCATAAGCTAAGATCTAAAACACATTTATATTCATTTAAGTCTCTATCTTGTCAAAGTATTTCAGCTTTTATTTGTCAAGCAGAATAGTCCAAATCAAAACTACTTATTACATTTATTTGTCTACCGTTATCATAACATATATTTTCTATATTAGCTTGTATATCTTGCTGTATTTTATTATTGTCAAATACATGAATATATCTTGATATGTTTATTAGTTCGTCTTCATTTTTTGGACTTAAGCTATATCACCATATGTCTTCATTGAAGAAATACCATTGATTTAGTTCTGATGCATTATAAAATTCAATTGAATTTCTATTTATAAATGAATTTGTTGCAAAAACTTCTCTAAGTCTATGACAGTCTTGTGTTGAGCTTCATTCTTCACATGTAAAAGGCCTTATTCATAATATTTCTTCAAATTGTTCTCATGTTCAATTTTCTATTTTTTCTAATATACTAATTCTTCATTCTTCTTCTTTTACAGTGAATCATGTATTATTTTCAAAGTCTATATAAAATCAATCTTGACCATAATAATATGCAGTCTCTTCAATATCTTCTTCCTCATCTTTGTCTTCATCTTTTTTATCCTCGTCTTCTTTTTCATCTTTATCATTAGTTTCTAATTCTTCAATTTCACTTACTTCAACAATATATGTTCATCTAGATAAATCTTCTATTTCTCATCTTATCATTACATTTTTTCATTCATAGTTGCTTAGTGAAATTGTTCTACTCTTTATTCAAAAACTTTCTTTCTCTGTTTCTAAATATTGTGTATATCATCTAACTTTATCTACTCATGTAAGAATTCATTCTTTTAGAATTTCATCTCATACATAATATCTATCAGTATCAATTTCATTTTGTCAAGTATTCACTCAAGCTCAGTTGTTGTTAGTTTCTAAATCATTTAAAATATTTGTTCAAAAATACACTCATACTACAAATACTGCAAAAACTACTACAATTGAAACTAATTTACTGATATTATTATTTTTCTTTTTTTTAGGCATTTTTAGTTATTTTATAATATTATAAATACATGTAAGATTTATAATAATTATATATTCAAAATCAATATTATTTGTTGTTCAAACTTATATTTTATTGATTTTAAAGATTATATCATTATAAACACAAATTGTATACTTAAATTTATTATTAAATTTTATTATTTGATTATGAAATTCACAATAATAGTTTATTGATGTCAGATGAATTATTCTGATAGTGCTAGAATAAGAGCTATACTAAGAAATTGTTGATTAGAATATGTAGATACTATTCAAGAAGCTGATCTTGTAATAATTGATACTTGTTCAGTAAGACAGAAATCTGAGGATAAGGTATTTGGTAAATTGAAAGAAATTCCATCTGATAAGAAAATCTGGATTACTTGATGTATGATTCAACATAATTTGAACTTGAAAAAGGTTAATAAACTAGAGGAAACAGTAAATAATATGTTTAATTTATGAAATTTTCAAGGTAACCTGGAAACAAATGAACCTATAATTGCTTGATTAGAGGAAGATAGTTTGGATGATATTTTATATAAATTCAAAAAGAATAATCCTGATTTAGAATGATTTAAACAACAAGTATTGCTTCTAAATAATGCATTCAATCCATTGTATAAAAAAATTAAGTCAAGCTTTGATAATTTAGAGCTTATTTTTAGAATTGATGATCTTGGTTATATTCCCAAAATTATGCAAAAAATATGATATGATATACAAGCACACTCACAAGCAGAAATTAATAATGAATATACATGAATAATTCCTAATTGAGCAAATCAATTACTAGATTATAATTCAAAAGTTGCTTATGTCCCAATCCAGACTTGATGCTCACAGTTTTGTGCTTACTGTATAGTTCCATATGCAAGAGGTCTTGAAAAAAATAGAAATTTTGATGAGATAATAAATGAAGTTAAGCATCATTTAGATAATTGAGTTGAAGAAATAGTTTTGGTAGGTCAGATAGTTAACAAACACCCAGAATTTAATAAAATAGTTAAAGAAATTTTAAAATTCAATAAATTAAAGTGGCTGAGGTATACTTCACCTTATCCTACTTATTATAATGATGAGCTTTTCCTTTTGCATCAAAATGAAGAAAAATTATGTCCACATATACATATTCCTGTGCAATCTTGATCTAATGATATTTTAAAAAAAATGTTTAGGTGATATAAAGTAGAACAATTCAAAGAATTCATTGATCATATTTATTGATTAGATAGAAGAATTAGTATTACTACAGATATTATTATATGATTTCCATGAGAGACTGAAGAAGATTTCAATATGAGTTTAGACTTAGCTAGATATTCAAAATTTGATATGATTTTTATGTGAATTTATTCTCCAAGACCTGGTACTATATGAGCCAAAAGATACGAAGATGATATTCCCAAAAAAACAAAAAGTGAAAGATGGCATCAAATGAATGAAATTCTTAAAAAAACATCATATGAAAATAATCAAAAAGATATCTGATCAATTTATGATGTTATGATAACCAATATTTGAAAATCAGCAATATGATATAATGAACAAATGAAAAATGTTATTGTAGAAAATCTTTCTGACAATGACAAAAAAAATATTTCTGTTTGAGAATTTTATAAAATTAAGATTAATCGTGCTGAAAGTTTTAATTTATATTGAGAAATTGTTTTTTAAAAATTAATTTTACATATGAGTGATTGTCTTGAAATTTTACAATCTTGAGTTTACAAGATAAAACATAAAAATTTAAGTGAATGTATTGACTGAAGATATAAGTTATCAAACAAAAGGGTGGCAGTAAGTATTCCTGGAGCTGACATATGAGACTTAGCTATTTTTCTTGCTTTTTTTAATTCACTTAAAAAGAAACATCCAGATTTTGATTATAATAGATATGATATATTGATTGCTTTTTTGGAGCTTGTTGGCTGAGTAGAAAATTTTTCTTTTCATACAGATGATAAACATTTAGATACAAATTATTGCTTGGCTAATGTAGATAATTGTATATGATGCTGACATATTTATAATGAACTATATACTCCTTGAAAATATTGACTAAATCAAGATGATATTTCATTTTTATTAAAAACAATTTCTTGATTAGATAAAAATTGAGCAAATAATGAGGTTTTGAGGTGAAAACATGCTGAAGAAGCTGTTTTGATTGTTCATTCTTTTGAATATTGAATTTATCATTCATTTCTAGATCCTAGTTGAAATAATAGACAATTCTTTGTATTTACTCCTGAAACTATTAGAGCTAGACATAGTAGGATTATTGATATATTGTTTGATAAATGAATTTTTTCATCTTTTTTTGATAAAAATGAAATTTTAGATAAAATTGATGATATTACTCAGAAACATCTTAATAATACAGCTGAAATGTTAGCAAAATGAAAAAAAATAATACATGTTAATTTCGATGAAAATTGAATTATACAGTTTGTTTAGTATTTCATTTAAATTTATAAACTTATAATTGATTTTTAATCTTAATTATATAATATCTTGCTTAATTTAACCTCAAATAAATTAGGCATGAACTTAAATTCTTTATTCCAAAAAGCCAGAACTAACTTTAGATATACATTTTTGGCCATTTTTTGATTTTTGATATTATGATGATCATGATTTTATGTTTATTATGAATTTTTCACTGATGAGTCTTTTATAGAAATAGTTAAAGACAAAAGAGAAGAATATGTTCCATCCTTAGCAGATTGAGTTTTCAAGGTAGAGTCTGCAAACTTTGATTTTGGTCAAAGAAAAATTCCTTATGATGTATGAAAGCTTGAGTTTGTTTTTAGTGAAAACTTGGACCCTGAAAGTGTTAATCAAGATACTTTTGAAATACAGCCATATTTGACAGGTGATTTGTCTGTAAAAGATAATATAATAACATACAACCTAAGTGGTGATATGAAAGAGTGACAGTTTTATGATGTTTATATTACTGATTGAATAAGATCTCATGATGATAGAACTTTACAGTCAACATTGAATTATAGTTTGGAAGCAGTGCAGTGAGTAGAAATTACTAGTTTTGTTCCTGAATGAGACTTAAGAACTTTTTCTCAAAATTTTATAGCAATATTTAATATTCCTGTAGTGCCTTTGACAAATTTGGACGCTAGAGATGAATTACATTGTCCTTTTGAGATTTCTCCAAGTATAGAAGGTAGGTGTGATTGGGCTACTACAAGTGTAGTTGAATTTATCCCAGATGAATCACTAAAATGAGCTACTGATTATAAAGTAAAAATTGATGCAACAGATGAATTAGTATATCCACTTACTGAATCTTATGAGTATGAAGTGAATACTCCTGATTTACAAGTTTATTTGCCAAGAAATTCTTTTTCTCCTAGTAATGGTATGAATATTAGAACTAATTATCCAGTAGAACTTGAAGAATTAAAATCAAAAATTTCTCTTTATTTTGAAAATTCTTCTGGGCTTGAATTAGATTTTTCTTTAGAAAGTACTAATGATAGCAAAACTAGATTTAATTTACAGGTAGATTGAGTTATTGATGAATATGATGATTTTGATCCTGACAATCCTCCTTTGTCTCATAATGAATTTTATTATTGAAAAGATTATTATATAAATGTAGATTCTGGCTTACCTCCTAAATATTGAAATAGAGATACAAGTCAAAGTTTCTCTTCTAGTTTGACTTCTTCAGATTTCTTGACTAGTTTTTCTGCTCACAAAAGTATATATTCATGAGATGAACTTTTAGATACTAATAGATTGTCTGAGATTACTCATTACAAATATTGAGATAAAAGTGTACTTTTAGTTCCTGTAAGTGATACTTTTTATGAATTAAATTTTGATCAAGAAGTAGACTTAGATAAGAACTTGTACAAACTGTATGATCAAGACTGAAATGAGTATGATTATAATATAGAATATTTTCAAAAAGAAGAGGATTGAGATGAACTTGATAACAAAAAAAGAGTAAAAATTACTCCAGTACATGATTTTCCAAATGATAAAAAATTCTTTGTAGAAATAAGTGATGATATTCATACAAATCAAAATAAAGTAACTACAAAATCTTTTAAAACTCCTGAAGATTTAGAACTAACAAGATATGAATATGTGTCTTACACTAAATCTTGTGTTTATTTTAATAATAGAATAAATTATTCTGATAATGATTGAGCAATTTCTTATTCACCAGATGCAATAATTAGAAATATTTCAGATGGTCAAAATATACCTTGGAACCTTAGAGAAGCATCAGACCAAGAATTGATAGATAATGGTTATTGTCCAAGAGCAAAAGAATGAGAGTCTTTGTGGGTAATAAATTCTCGTTTGAATCCAGATTCTGTTTATGAATTGAGTTTGGAGTGATGAATTGTTGACTATTATAACAATGTATTAGATGAATGATTTAGCTGGGATGTAGAAACTGAAAGTATTAGAAATGAAGATATGTTTATTTATAGCTCTGTAAGTAAGGATGAAAATATTTTTCCTTCTTATGAGCCACTTGTTGTAAACTTACAGTCTATAAATATGGATCAAATAGATATGGAAGTTTGTGAAATGGATTTTGATTGATATTTGCATTATTTACAAAATAGAAATACAATTCGTTCTACCAGAGAAACTTACAGTCCAAATTGTGTGAGTACTACTACAAAAACATTGGATTTAGATAACTATCATTGGGATTTGTCCAATAATAAGTTTGATTTACAAGAAGATATTCTGGAAAGAGAATTTAATGAAAATTTTGTACTTGTGAGGTCTAATGTTCCTTGATATGATACAGGTAGGTCTTCATGAAAATCATTTACAGATTTATATATTAGATCTAATCTGAGTTTGACACTTGAAGATTGATGAAATAAGTCTATACTTTTTGCTACAGACTTTAAATGAGAAGAAATAATTTCTGACTTAGATTTTCAATTTTATGAAAGAGATAGGAATTCTCATCTTTGATATTCACAAATTGATAGAGAAGTAGTTTTCAATGAAGAAAAATGAGCTTATGAAATGTATGATAGTTTTGATTTGGCTATTGCTAGTAATGATGATTACTTTACAATCTTGAATAAAACAGATGATAGACTTAGTAATCATGATTTTTCATATTTAGGTTGAACTACTACAAGTCAAACTCATTTTCTTTACTTGTATACAGATAGACCAATTTACAAACCTTGAGATAAAGTACAATTAAAATGATTACTTAGAGATTTTACTTTTGATGGTTATCAAGCTAGTAAATTCCAAACTTGAACTGTTAAAGTTCATGATTCTCAAAGAAGTAAGGTTAATGAATTTGAGGTTCAAATAGATGGCAATTCTAATTTTACATGAGAATTTACTTTACCAGATGATCCTGCTTTGGGTAGATATACTTTTAGATTTGAGCCAGATTCTGAAAGTATACAATCTATCCCAAATGATGCAAGTTTTTCTATAGAAGAATATCAACCAGAAACTTTCCAAATAAATACTGAGTCAGAAAAAGATAATTTCACTTTGTGAGAAAAAGTAAACATACAAGTAAAACCTGAATATTATTTTGGTGCAAGTATGACTGATACTGTTTGAAATGTAAGGGTAATGAAGCAAAATTATTTTTTTGATGCAAAAGATTACTCATTTTATCAATTTGGTGAATGATATTGATATTTTTCTTGCCATTATTGGGGTAATTGTCAGTATGATGATGATTTAGTAGAAAAGATTGAGTTTGAAATAGATGAATCTTGAGTTTATGATTTTGAATATGAGTTTCCATCTGATTTAGATGAATGAGAACAAATTTATAACTTTATTTTTGAAGTTACTGATCCTGATACTCAAAGACAAGTAAACAAGACTGTTTCAAAGGTATTACATAATACTGATTGATATGTATGAATTCAGACTTCATATTTCAATACAAAAGATTGATGAATAGATTTTGATTGAGTAGTTTTGGATAATAATGCAAATGAGAAAGCAAATTCACAAGTAAAATTAGAATTAATAAAAAGAGAGTGGAAGTCGGTAAGAAAACAATGAGTAGATTGAGTTTATTATAATGATTTTTCTTTACATGAAGAAATAGAACAAGATATTGAAATATCTTCTGATAATAAATGAGAATTTAAACATATATTTGATCCTGAATCAACTTGACAATATAGAATAAAAGCTACATATACTTGAAGTAATTGAAAAAGTTTTTCATCTTCATCAAATGTTTTTGTAAGTGGTGGTGATTATGTTTCTTGGAGACAATGAAATAATGATGTAGTAGATTTTGCCGCAGATGAAATGATGGCAGATGTGTGAGATACTCATGAACTTGTATTACAATCTCCAGTAGATAATTGAAAAGCTTTGATTGTGATTATGCAAGATGATAATATTCTTGATTATTTTGTACATGAAATCAATTCTTTTGGTGAAGTTATACAAATAGATGTAAAAGAAAATTATTATCCAAATTTTTATACTAGAGCATTCTTGATATGAGAAGAAACTGATAATCCTTTGCCAAAATATGCAAGAGCAATGATAAATACTAAAGTAGATATTGAACACAAAAGATTAAATATTGATGTGCAAGCTCAAGAAGAAAATTATAATCCTCAAGATAATGTGGTGCTGGATATACAAGCAACAGATATTGATTGAAACCCAGTATCTAATGTAAATGGTTCTATAGCAGTAGTGGATAAGAGTGTATTAGCATTGGTTGGTAATCCTCAAAAAAATCCTTTTGCTTTCTTTTATGAAATGACCAGATATTTGGGAGTTACAGCATATAGTTCTATCAAAAATATTGTAGATAAGCTAGAAATCAAAGATCCAAGTGATTGAAAAAAATGATGAGATGGAGATGATATTAAATGATCTGATTCTGACAAAGAAAGATGAGAGTTTAGAGATACAGCATTTTGGATTTGAAATTTTGAAACAAATGAAGATGGTTTCAAACAAATAACTACTGACAACTTACCAGATAATTTAACAACTTGGAATGTAGAAGTAATTGCATCCAAAACAGATTGAAACAAAATTTGAATATGAAGTACTACTTTTAGAACAAGTAAAAATGTAATGGTAAGTCCTAATCTACCTGTGTTTTTATCTTCTGATGATGAAATTGTTTTTTCTCCTGTGATTTTTAATAGAAGCTGACAAGATCAAGAATTTGAAGTTGGTTTTGAATGATCTTTGATGGAAGTTTTTGATGATAGCAAAAAAGTTTTTATAGAAAATGAAGGATCAAAAACTGTAAACTTTAGAGCACAAGTTAAGGAAATTTGAATTTTACCTGATAATAATAAGCCATCATCTCAAATCAGAATATCTGCTAGGTGAAAAGAAAATGATGAATCTGATATAGTAGTAAAACATCTAAAAATTTATGAATCATCAACACCTGAAGCAGTAGCAACTGTATGACAAACTGATCAAAGGTCTTTTGATGAAAGAATTTATGTATGACAAATTATGGAAAATAGGGCGGTGTTGGATATTAAATATGCACCAAGTTTGATTTCTTCATTGATTGATTCTTTTGATAGATTGTTTACTAGTGAATATAGTTCTATTTCAAATCAAATCTGATCTTTGATACCAAATGTATTATTGAAATTCTTATATGAATCTGCTAATGAAGAGCTTGATTTGACAAAAGAAACAGTAAATGTTTGGAGATGAGATAGGAGATGATATGAAGAAATTCCTGTAAGTGATCATATATATTCAGTTTTAGCTTCTTTGAAAAACTTTCAAAAAAATAATTGATGATTTGTTCGTTGGCAAGATTTTGTTTCTAGATCCAATATCTATGCCAATTTTTCTCTTACATCAAATATTGTTTATAATTTGTGATATATCAAGAAAGCATGATTCCATACTGATGAAAAAGTAATTAATGATGCTATTTCTTATCTTAAAAATGAATTTGAAACAAATCGTAGACCTGGTT
This sequence comes from uncultured Candidatus Peribacteria bacterium, assembly GCA_964483725.1. Classification (GTDB taxonomy): domain Bacteria; phylum Patescibacteriota; class Gracilibacteria; order Absconditabacterales; family Absconditicoccaceae; genus CAZACQ01. Next base: position 44,926 of record CAZACQ010000002.1, read on the forward strand.
GTACAGTTACGCAATATAATGATTGTACATATTCTGAATACCAAAGATTATCAGCAATTAAAGCTATTTTGAGCTATTCTCCTGATGATTATGATGCATTTAATATGTGGAAAACTGTTGATAAAACTAATTCTTCTATAAGATTTCAATTACTTAATTGAGAAGTTATTGCTTATCTTCTTGATTCTGATCTTGAGATATCAAATGAAGAAAAGCAAGTATTACAAGATGATTTGGATGAAATAGTAAGAGATATATTGGCAAATGAAGTAGTTTTTAATCCAAGATGAGCTTATATATGAAGAGCAAGTACTCGAAATAGAATATCTAATACTTCTAGATTCATAAATATAATATCAAAAGTAGGAGTAGATGAGTATTCTGATATCCAACCAATTATTGATAATATTATTAGATGGATGATGAGTCAAAAAGATGAAGAATGATCTTTTGGTAGTTTGAACAATACTTTGACTGTAGTACAATCATTTACTTCTTACTTGGAAAGTACAGAAGAATTACAAGATTTGGATATGGATGTTGAAATGATGATAAATTCTGAAAAAGTTTCTGAGATGACTTTTGATGATGATAATAAGTTTTCTTATCACGAAGAAAGAGTACAAATAAGTGATATTCAAGAAAAAAATATATTTAATATTAGTAAAATCTGAGATGGTAGAGTTTATTATGATTTGTCTTTGAAATACTATATGCCATCTGAAAATATAGATCCAAGAGATCAATGATTTACAGTAGATTTTAAGTATTTTGATTATGATGAATATGAAAAAATAAAAGCTAAAAAAGATCAAGAATATGCAAAATACCAAGATTGAGATATTTCATATGATGACTTAGAATATCCTAGATCTGTATTTGAATATATTGATCCAGTAGATAATGCAAATGTTGGTGATTTATTGATTACAAAATATAAAATAATAAATAATGAAACAAGGGATGAAGTAGTTTTTGATTCATTTATACCATCTGGTGCACAGCTATTAAATCCAAATTTGGAAACTCAAAAATGAGCATATGCTGGATTTGAAACTAATCTATTTGATATACAAGAATATAGATCTGAAAGATTCTTTGGGTACAAAAATACTCTTTACCCATGAGTTCATACAGGTTTTTATGTAATAAGAGTAACTCATGAATGAGAGTTTAATATTAGACCAAGTATAGCATTTGAATTTGAGAATGAAGAAGTTTTTGGTAGAAGTGCTGGTAAATTTATTGAATTTATGAGAGACTAATTTATTTATTAACTACCAAAATATAACAATGAGAAAAATAATTTTATTATCTTTATCTGTATTTCTTTTTTCTTTTTATTCTGTTTATTTTATAATATATGAAAAAGAAGAAGTATTTGCTTTTACTAGTGAAAGAGAAGGTGGTTTTGAAGTTGATGTAGCTGGTTCTGATGTGGCTTGAGTTTGAAAGGAGAATGAAACTGCAAATTATCAGAATATAATTAATTGTTGATTGTGAGTGGCACGATTTTTCTAAATAAAAAACTCTGCTCTTGAGAATTAGAGAAATATTTTTATAATTTGACAATTTGTTTAGTATTAATTATAATTGATTGTATATATAAATAATATTTAGGCTTGAAATATGTCTTAAATTCTTTATTATCAAAACAATATTTATTTTTTTGTAAAATAAAATGGAAGAAAATAAAAATAATAAAGCAGAATTGTTACTGAGTACTGATACAATTTCCTGATATTGATTGGACTTAATATTTCAAACTGCACAAAATGTAAACTTTGATTGACTTGATTTAGCTATGTGGAAAAGCTTTGATTCATGGAGCATATCATATGTTAAAAAGCTTACTGAAAAATATGATATTCCAGTTAAAATTATACAATTATCTGAGAATGTTAACTGAAAAGAAATGAATCAAGCTGTTGATATGGCAAGAGAGCTTTGAGTAAATACAATTACTATTAATGCTCCTAAAATAACAAATTATAAGTCTTATAAATTTTTAACTAATAATCTATGAGCATATAAAAGACATAATCCAAATATTAAATTTTCTATAATAAATCCTCCCAAAAGCAGCATATCTATACTTCCTGTTTATAAATATCGTTTTACAAATGTTATTGAAATTTTTAAAAAATATAAATTTTATCTAGGTTTGGATATTGCTAATTTAGATGAAACATCTTTGGAAACTAATTTTCTTAGAAAAATTTCTTGATTTATACCATATTTATCTGCTGTTTACTTATCAGATAAAACTAAGACAGGTATAGGTCATGTACCACTTTGAGAATGATCTTTGAAATTAGAATCTGTTCTTAAAAAGTTTAAACAAAATGAATATTATTGATACTTTAGTATAAAATTAAATATTGATAAAAAAGATTTATCAGATATTGAAAAAGTAGAGCAGATACTAAAAAAATGTAGACTTTTTTATAAAGAAAAATTTGCTGACTTAGTAATTAATTAATTTATTAATAATTTTTTTTGATGCATTATCCAAAGCATATTTGATTTATTCCTGATTGAAACAGAACTTGGGCTAAAAAAAAATGAGTCCCAAGTTTTTTGTGACACTTAGAAGGTTTTAATACATTAGTTTCTGCTGCAAAATACTTATTTACACATACTGATCTTAAAGTTTTTAGTGCTTGGTGATTAAGTACTGAGAATAAAAATTCTAGATCTAATGAAGAATTAGAATATCTTTATAATTTGTATGAAAAAATTCCTAGTGAATTAGAATCTTTTATGATTGAACACAAAATTAATTTTAAACGAGTGGGAACTAAAGAATGACTTCCACAAAAATTAGTAAATTTCTTGGAGTCAAAAGAGAAAGACCTTTGTTTTGATTCAGATAAATATATTGTATTAGCTGTTAATTATTGAGGTAGAGACGAAATTTGTAGATGAGTGTCAAATCTTTTAAAAGACAATTCAAATCTTACTTGTTGAGAACTTTTGTCAAATTTTGATAAAAATTATTTTGAAAAATATCTTGATTTTTTTTGATTGCCCAATATAGATTTAGTTATAAGAACTAAATGAGAATCTGCTAAAAGATTGTCTTGATTTATGCTTTGGTGGGTTTGATATGCAGAACTTTATTTTACTGAAAAGCTTTGTCCAGAGTTTGATCATAATGAAATAGATAAAGCTTTAGAATGGTTTAATAATATATATCATGAACGTAATTTTGGTAAATAATTTTAAAAATTAAATTAATAAAATATGAACTTCAATATTAAAAGAGAAAAAATTAATGAAGTTGTTGATTTGTGTCTAAGGTTTGTATCAAAGAGTTCAACATTGCCAATTTTAGAAAATATATATATAAAATCTGATTCAGAATGAATTACATTTAGAGCTACTGATATGGAGAAATATATAAACTTTTCTTTATCACTAGAATCAGAATCTGAATGATCTATTACTGTGAATTGAAAAATACTTTCAGATATAATTAGAAATTTAGAGTCTGATACTATTAATATATCTAAAGATGATTCTAATGATACTTTGTATATTAGCTCTGATAATGATAAGTTTGAAATCAAATGAATACCATCTAGTGAGTATGTAGCAGTTCCTGAAATTGACTCAAGTGATTCTGTTTGATTAAATGCATCTGACTTTCAAACTTGAGTATCTAAAGTTGATTATGCTATTACTGAAAGAAACTTCTCTCCTGTTTTAACATGACTTCTCATTAGAGCAAATGGTTCATGATCAGAGAATACAATTTCTTTTGTTTGAACAGATTCTTTTAGATTAGCTGAATATAAAGTTTATTCTACTTCTGAATTAAGTTCATTTGATATTATTGTTCCTAAAGTTAATATATCTGAAATTAAAAAAGTAACAGATTATTTTATATCAAAGTGATGAGAAGACTTTGATTTATCTTTTTCAGATAACTTAGTTTCTTTCGATTTCAAAACTGATGATTTTCATATTTATATTACTTCAGTTCTAATTCAATGAAATTTCCCAGATTATAATAACGAAAATATTATGCCTACTAATTTTAATACAAATTTTGAAATTGATAAAATATCTTTAGAAAAAGCAATTAAAAAAATATCTGTTTTTACTAAAGATATAAATAATTTTATTGATATTGAAATAAATGATTGAAACATTAATATTGATTCAGGTCAGACTGATAAATGACAAGCTAAAACAACTATATCTACATTTATAGAGTGAGAAGACATTGAATTCTGAATTAATTGAAAATATATATTGGATTTTATAAAAGAAATCGATTCTGATACTATTAATATAAATATAGTTGATAATCAAAAACCTGTAGTATTTAAGGATCCAAATGATGATAACATTACTTATATTATAAGGCCTTTGGTAAAATAGTTTCTATTAGCTAATTAAATAAAAAAATGAAACTTAAAGCATGATTTACTATATTCGAATTAATGATTGTTGTAATTTTAATTTCAATACTATTTTTCTCTTTAGAAAATTTCTTTAGATTTGAAGGTAGAGAAAAGATTTTGGCTGAATGATGTGTTAATCATATAAATTGAGAAGTATCTAATTTTTTTTCATGAGTCTCATCTTGAAAAGGTATATATACTTGAGCTGATTCTAATATGGTATATCCTGATACTTATCATATGTCTTTTTCATGAGATAATAATCTAATTGAATTTTGATATTTTGATGAAGATTGATTAAATATATATAATGAACTTTATTTTACTTGAACAGATATGTTGGATAATAATTGTTATAGTGATTCATATCATGTTTGACTTTCTTGAGATTTAAGCTTATCTTTAAATAGAATGTTTAGATGATGAATGAATGAACCTTCCTTTACAATTGATTGAGATTTTAGAAATTTTACATGAGTTACTGAACTTTATCTTATGAAATGAAATCAGTACATTACATTATGAGAATTAAACTTCGATAGAAGAGTTAATAAATATTATTTCAATAGATGTTTATACTGGGATGATGATTTAAATGAGTGCAAAAATTGGTCTCAATAGGTTTGATTACTTTTAGTTATCACTATAATTTAAATATAAATTGACTTTAGTTTTCCTTTGATTATACAAGTAGTTAGATATTTATCTAACTTTTTTATTTATATGAAATCATAATTAATGCAAGATATTAGCTTTATGTTAGATCTTTGAAATTGATATCTTAAAGGTATCATGACAGCAAAAGAAGATTGAAAAAACATACTTTTGTGAAAAGAAATGATTAGAACCAAATGAATGAGGAAATGAAGAATTCTTGATATGGATGATTTTACATATTCAATTAGAAGTTTATTAGATTCATTTGAAAAAAAACTTTGATGAGACTATTTTGATGATGTTACTATTTGAGTTTCTCATCCAGAAATGCTAGTTAAAAGAGTAACTGAACAAAAGAGAATAGTTTGAGACAAAATTTTACAAGAAGATGTTGATCATCTTTCTAATTTAATTTATGATACAGCTTGAGTTCAAAATTATGAAACAATAAAAATCATTCCTGTAAATTGGATAATTGATGATGATATTAAGCTTAAAGATCCAACTTGAATGGAATGAAAAAAACTAGAAATTGTTGCTGATGTATTTATGATACCTAAAAACTTTTATAACACACTAATTGAAGCATTTGATAAATTAGAGTTAGATGTTAATGATATAGTACCAAATATATTATGATCATCTGAAGTTGCACTTGATTTTGATTCAAAGGATCTATGAACTTTATTAATTGATATATGATCTAATCAAACTAGTTTTTCTATATATGAAGAAGGTTATCCATTATTATATTGAGTTGTACCTATTTGATGAGAAGAAGTTACAAAAGATATTTCAATTTGAATGCAATTAGATATAAAAGAGGCAGAGAAATTGAAAAAAGAAAGATGATATATTTATACAGACGATGAAACTATTCAAGAAGATGATAATATTGATATTTCTTTTTTGTCAGATATAATTGCAGCTAGATATGAGGAAATTTTTGATCATATAAATAAACATTTAATAGAATTATGAAAAGATTCTAGATTGCCTTGATGAGTTATACTGGTATGATGATGAGCTAAGATGGCTAATTTAGATAAATTATCAAAATTACAATTTAAATTAGCAACTTGATATTGAAAAGATAATTTAATGAAATTATGAGAATTATCATCAAACCTTCAGTATGTTAATGTTATTTGAGTAAACTATTGGTTTTGAAAATATGGCTGAATAATATGATGATGATTTAGTATATGAATATCATTTTCATGGTTAAAAAAACTTTGAAAGTATATTAAAGATATGTTTTAGTTTAGCTTGATATATTTACTATTTATTTATTAAATTACATAATTACTATGAACTTACAAGAATTTACTCCTGATTTTGTACCTTGAGCAAGAATTAAAGTTATATGAGTTGGTTGATGATGAGCTAATACTGTTAATAGAATGATAGAAGAATGAATGGAATGAGTTGAATTTATTACTGTTAATACAGATGCACAAGCATTAGCTAATTCTATGGCTGATAAAAAAATTAATATTTGACTTAATATTACAAAAGGTTTGTGAGCATGAGCAAATCCAGAAGTTGGTAGAAAAGCTGCTGAAGAAACAATTGAAGAAATCAAAAAATTACTTCAAGATACTGATATGGTATTTATTACAGCTTGAATGGGTTGATGAACATGAACCTGATGAGCACCAGTAATTGCTCAAGCTGCTAAGGAAATGTGAATACTTACAGTTTGAGTTGTTACAAAGCCTTTTGGTTTTGAATGAAAGAGAAGATTTGATAATGCTTCTGATTGATTATCAAAAATAAAAGATGCTGTAGATACTTTGATTATTATTCCAAATGATAAGATATTTAATATAATTGATAAGAAAACTACATTCAAACAAGCTTTTTCTATGGTTGATAAAATATTATTGTTATGAGTACAATGAATTGCAGATTTGATCATAAAACCATGAGATATTAATATAGACTTTGCTGACATTAGAGTTATTATGGAATGATCTTGAACATCATTATTGTGAATATGATATGGTGATTGAGAAAATAGAGCAGTAGATGCTGCAAGAAGAGCTATAGATAATCCATTATTAGAAGCAAACTTAGAGTGAGCAGAAAATATTATATTTGCTGTAACATGATGAGATGATTTGACTCCTGTAGAAGTACAAGAAGCTTCAAGAGTAGTTGAAGAGATAGCTAACCCTGATGCTAATATAATTTGGTGAATGACTCTTGATGAAAGTTTTGAATGAGAAGTAAAAGTTACTATTGTTGCTACTTGATTTCCAGAAACTACACAAGATAGTATGATTAGATGACCTAGATGAGCAGATGTTGGTGTAAGAAGAACTAAATGACAAGATTTTGTTTCTAAAGCAATTTGATGAAGTTCTAATGAGTCTTCTTCATCTCAAACAAGTAATACTAGTGCACAATCATCAACTAATTCTTCTGATGATAGTGATTATGAGACACCAGCTTTTTTGAGGAAAAAATTAGGTAAATAAAACTTTATATAATTTAAGTAATATTTTTATGCATTTAAAAATTACTAGTATTGATAATATAATATTTGACTGAGAAGTTGAAAATGTAAATATTCCAACTGAAGATTGATATATTTGAATTTTTCCAAATCATATGCCTATAACTAGTGTTGTAAAAGCATGACTTGTTAAAATTCTACCAGTAGAGAAAAAGGAGTCTATGCTTGAAAAATGAAGTTTTGTATTTGATGATGATAAACTTGCAATATCAGTTGGTAAAGGTTTGTTGTTTTCTGATTGAAATGAGATTGTTATGACAGTTTCATCTGCAAGTTCTTTGTCTGAAAATACAGAAGAAGAATTGAGTAAAATGAAAGAACAGCTTCAAAAAGACATTCAACAACTTAAAGAAAAAGGTGGTTCTATTGAAGATATTGAAAAATCACTTATGGAATATGAAAAGATTTCTGCTGATATTAAGCTAAAAAAGATATCAGGATAGTAAATTTTTATAACTAGAAAAAAGTAAGAATAGAATATTCTTACTTTTTTTCATTATATAATTTTACATTAAAGTAATTATAATTAGGTATGTTCATAAATCTTGCAATAAAATTATAAGGTATTGTTTGTTTAGTAGTATTTAGAATTTTTAAGTTTGAATTATATATTTCTCTTGCAGCTGCTAAATTTTCTTCGGTTCTGCTGATTTCTTTTTGAAGTTTTAAAAAATTTTCATTTGATTTTAAGTCAGGATAATCTTCAGCTCTAGCAAATATTTCTTTTAAATCACTTCATATAACTTCTTCACTTTTTTGTCTTTCCTTTCATATATCTTTTTTTTTATTTTTAACAAAACTTCTTGCTTCTGTGATTTCTTCTAATAATTCTTTTTCAAAATTTTTGTATGCTTTTACTAGTTCAACTAATTTGGGTATTAAGTCGGCTCTTTTTTGTAAATTTACATCTATCAGATAAAAGGCATTCTCAACATAATTTTTATATTTTATAATAGTATTGTATAAGAATACAATTATAATAATCAGTACTATTATAATAATAACAGTTATTTGTTCTATATACATTTAATTTACATGATAATCTATATATAAATATTTTGGTATATTAAATATTTCCCTTGAGAGAATATAAAATTCAACATATCATTTCAAACTTGAATTTAAAAATATATAATTTCATAAAGTAAAAAAATCTTTATTTAAATGAATTACTATATATATTTCATTTCATTCAAAAAGAAAGTTGAATTTTTTTCTAGGAAACATTTCTGTTAAATTATTAATTGACCTTATTGTTCTACTATCAAGAATTTCTCTTGCAGACTGTTGGTCTTGTGCTCTTATATTGTATTTTTTCGATAAATTTATATCTTCTAAATTTATATTTTTTCATTTTGAAAATCATAATAAATTTCGAATTTTATCTTTAAATATAAGTAATACAAATACTGTCAGTATACTTCATGAAATTAGAATGACTCTCATATCAGTAGTACTTACAACTAAGTTATATAGAAAAAATCATAAGAAAGTTAATATTATTATAGTACTAATTATTTCAGCTCGAGACATCTTATGAGTAATTTTTATCCAGTCAAAAACTTTATTTTCACTTCATTTAATATTAATTTTTTGTACATATACATGATCAGCCTTTACCCGTTTTCTTTTTCAGTTTTTACCTTTTCTTTTTCTTTGAGTATATATTTCTATTCATGAAATTTTTGCTTTAGTCTTTTCATTTATTTCATATTCATATTCAAGTGAGTTTGAAAACTTTCTAACTCTATCATATGAAGATAATAATCAAGTTTTATTTTTAACTTGGTCAACACTTTCATCAAAATATTTATCATTTAAACTAAATTTTGCTCATTTAAACATTTTCGATATAAATTCTGAAAAGATTTCCTCTTCTTTAGTGCTACCATTTTCTCATTTTATTAAACTTTTAATTCTACTAACAAACCATGTATTCTCTCTTAATTCAAATTTTGAATATAATAAAAATATAATAAAAAACATAACTATGTTAAAAAGAATATTAAGTGCAAATATTAAATTTATTGCTAATACTATATTTATAAAAATAAAAACAAATATTAGAAAATATAATAAATATTTATACCTGCTATATAGTTCTTTTTTTTCTCCTAAAATGGCTCTAAAATTTTCATTTTCATTAAAAAAATTATCTATTTCTTTCAGTTCATCTAAAGAAATTTTAGATTTAAAATCTTTTTGAAATTTTTTTATATCAATCATAATGATAACTTTAAATTAATTAAAGCTTTTGATAAATTTAATATCTCAGTTTGTCAGAAGTCTTATATCTTTAATTCAATATTTCACTGCTATTAGTCTACTAAGTCACATTCAAAAAGCAAATCCAGAGTATTTTTCACTGTCTATTCATCATTCTTTTAGTACATTTGGATGTATCATTCCTGCTCATAATATTTCTACCCATCAAGTTGATTTACATAATTTACATCACTGTCATTTACATAATGGACAAGATGCATCTATTTCCATACCAGGTTCTACAAATGGAAAATAACTAGGTCTCATTCTTAATTCGATAGAATCATTCTCTAATATTTTAGCTAACAATTCTCTAAGAGTGTATTTAAATTCTGACATTGATATTCATTCTCAAACAACTATACCTTCATATTGCCAAAATACTGTATCATGTGATGCATCCATATTTTCATATCTATAAACCTTCCCTGGTATTACAGCTTTAACAGGAGCAGAATGTTTTTTAAGTATTTCATTTTGAATTGCTGATGTATGTGTTCTTAATACATAGTTATCTCATGTTTCATCTTTGTTTTTTGCAAATATAGTATCGTGCATCTCAGTTGCTGGATGACTTGCTGGTATATTTACTGAATAAAAATTTTCATATTTACTAACTAAATCATTTCATCTTTCTATAATGAATCACATACCTCTAGATATTTCTTCAACTCTTCTTCTAGTTTTACTTATCAAGTTTAAGTATCATTTATCTATATTAAAACTTGGAGTATTTATATCTATAGTATCTTCTTTTAATTTATTATTAATTTCTTCTATTTTAATACTGTCTTGTTTTTTATTAAATTTATTTTGTATTTCTTCTTTAAGTGATGATAAAAATTGTCATCTTTCTTTTCTTTCTTCTTGTGAAAGCTGTCCAAGAGTTTTAAACTCTTGATTAATCTCAGATTTTTTTCATAAGTATTTTGAATGAAATTCTTGTAATTCTTCACTATTATTTATTTTTGATAATTCATTTAAAATTTCATTTTTATCAATCATAATTTGATTTATTTAGTTATTAAAAATCTTTAACTTTATAAACAATTTGTTTCTTATTTCAAGTTTAGCTTACTTATTGCATCTAGAAAAACTTTTATTCTATCTTTATAGTCTTTAAACATTCAAAAGCTTGCAGATCATGGACTAAATAATATTATTCATATATTTTCTTTTTTAGCATTATTGAATGCTTTTGATACTGCATCTTCTAATGAATATTCAATTTCATATTCTATATTTGAATTCTTAAAAATTTCAGATATTTTACTTGCTGTGTCTCAAATTAGGAATCATTTATTTACAATCCTATCAACTTCATCTTGAATTATTGAATAGTCAGCTCATTTATCTGATCATCATGCTATTAAAATTACCTTTTCATCAAATGATTTTAATGCAGAAAGTAATGCTCATGGAGTAGTAGATTTTCAATCATTATATATACTTATTCAATCAATACATTTCACTCTTTCTAAAGTATTTTCTAATCATTCCAATCTACTTACTGTTTTAGTTATGGAATCATTATTTATTCATATTTCTTCTGCTAATTTTACTGCTATGTTTATATTAAATTGGTTGTGCTGTCAAATTAGTTTACTGTCATATGATTTTATACTATCTAAAACTATAAGTTTATTCAAATTATCTTTTATATCTATATTTTTTCAAATTATTGTTTTATTTTTAGTTAACTCTATAATTTTCTTTTTGCTTTTAAAATAATCATCGTAATCAAAGTGTCGATCTAAATGATCAGCTTCAATATTTGTCCATATACTATAATCAAATCTAAAATCATTTGTATTATACAGCATAAATGATGATGTTTCAATTACTATATTTATAATTTCAGATGTATTGTTTTCAGTTATAATATCATATACTAATTTGGAAATAGCCGGTGAAAAATTTCATCAAATAAATGTATTTGAGTAGTTATCTTTTAAAATATTATAAAGAATCCATGATGTAGTTGATTTTCATTTACTTCATGTTATTCAAAAAAACCTAAAATTATCTAACAAAGAATTTTCATTTAGAATTTTGTGTACTATGTCTAATTCACTTACTATTTTTTCTGAATAATCTTCATATATTTTATGTGAAGGTTTGATTCATGGGCTTACTATAACATATTTTGCTTTATCTAATGCTTCTACATCAAAATCGTTATCATCCATAAGTTGATTTTTGTTTCAATTATAGTCTAATAGTTTTTTAATTCATTTTCAAACTTCTCATTTTCAATATATTATATACATTTTATTATTTATCTCATTCCTTCCAAGGTCTAAAAATTGATACTATTTCTTTATCAGAAATCTTTGGTAATTTTGTATTTCTATCTTTTAAATTTATATCATTAGAGTGTATTTCTATTAATTTTCATGTTTTTAATTTAAGAGTTACTGCTCATTCATCTATACTTATACCTCATAACAATTTTTCTCATTTTGATATTTTACTTGCAATTAGTCACTTTTGTCATCTTTTTTGAAGTTTCATATCTTCTAGACTAATAAGTTTTCATCAAGTTTGGCTATAGATAAACATAAATGGTTCACCAGAATGTACAAACATATTTCCAACATTTTCTCAGTCTTCTAAATCAATTGCTTTTACTCATCAAGCTGTTTTTCAGCTTGCTCTTATATTGGATTGTGGAAATAATAATATCATTCATGATTGGCTAACTACTGATATATTATCATCTTCTTTAACTTTATTAACTTTACTTATATTTTCATTTTCAGCAAGTCACATAATTTTTGTAGGTGTTTTTTTCAATTTATCAATCAAGTCTTTAGTTACTTTCTTTATGTTATTGTTATCTGTTAACATCACAATATAATCAAAATCTTCATCTATTATATCAACAAAGACCACATTTCATTTTAATTTAAAATCTTTTTTGAAATCAACTCATGCATTTTTTATATTATGTTGTCATAAGTCTTTTACTCTTCTTATAACTAGTTCTCACTTATCTGTGATTGCAAAGAGTTTATATTGATTATGTATATGTTTTATAGTAATAGTATTTTCTGGTATTATATTAAGTCTTGTTTGGTATAGTATTTTAGTTTCAAAATCATCTCACATCCATAATATTACATTTTCTTTTTGCAACTCCTCAAGTCTCTTAAGATTTTTAACTGAATTTTCTAGTTCATAAACTTCTAATGATTCACTTAATATTGTTCTTCTTTCATCTCAATATTCGTCTTTTATATAAACTAATTCATCAATAACAACTTCATCTAGTTTTTGTGGCTCATTAATTAATCATTTTAAATACTCAATAAGTTCTTTTTTGTCTTTAATTTCATCTAATATTTTTTGAATTTCAAGTCATACTAGTGTTTGTAGTCTTAACATAAGTATATATTCAGCTTGGGCATCTGTAAATTCAAACTTTTCCATAAGCTCTTGTTTTGCTTCTTGTCTAGTTTGTGATCATCTTATAGTTTCTATTACTTCATCCAATATATTTATTGCTTTTTCAAGTCATAGTAATATATGAAGTCTATCTTCTGCCTTATTAAGTAAATATACTGATCTATTGTATACAACTTCTCTTCTATAAGTTACAAATTGCTCTAATAATTCTTTTATATTCAACATTTGTGGTTGAATTCATTTATCTATAAGGCAAACATTGTTTAAGTTAAAATTAGTTTGTAATTCTGTAAATTTATATATTAATGTAAGAATATCAGATGCACTGTATCATTTTTTAGGAGTTATAACTATTCTTATTTTTTCTTTACTTGATTCATCTGTTATGTCAGATATTCATTCAATTCTCTTTTGACTTACAAGGTCTCAAATTTTAGCTACTAAATTAGATTTATTTACTTGGAAAGGTAATTGAGTTATTATTATACATTCTACTCAATCTATTTCTGAAACTTCTGCTTTTCAACGACATTTTATTGATCATTTTCATTTTCTATATACTTCTTTTATATTTTCTGAATCATAAATATAACCTCATGTTGGAAAATCAGGTCACTTTATAATATTCATTATTTCATCAATACTAATTTCAGGGTTCTCTATCAATGACAAACAAGCATCAATTACTTCATTAAGATTATGTGGAGCCATATTTGTTGCCATTCATACAGCTATTCACATTGTTCAATTACATAAATGGTTTGGAAATTTTGTAGGAAGCATAACTGGTTCTTCTCTTGAGTTATCATATGTATCTCTCCAATCTACTGTATCCATTTCTATATCTTGAAGCATTTCGTTAGCTATTTTTGTAAGTCTTGCTTCTGTATATCTCATAGCAGCTGCTCAATCTCAGTCTATACTTCAGAAATTACCTTGTCACTCAACTAATGGGTATCTTAATGAAAAATCCTGAGTCATTCTTACCATTGCTTCATATACAGAGCTATCACCATGTGGATGATACTTTCACAAAACTTCTCAAACTACTGCAGCAGATTTTTTGAAACTAGAGTTATGAAAAAGTTTAAGATCATACATAGCATATAATATTCTTCTAAGAACTGGTTTTAATCAATCTCTAACATCTGGTAAAGCTCTACTAACTATAACAGACATACTATAATCTATATAACTTTGAGTTATTTCTCACTCAATACTATGTGGAACAATTCTTGCTTTATTTTCTTCTTTCATTGTTTATTTTAAACTATCTAAATCTTATAAAAATTGCAATTATATCTTCTTTTATATTGATTTAAATCATTTTTTCAATTCAAGTTTGCTTTTTAGTTGATTTTCTTTTTTAAATCTTTAAAAAAAACATACTTAAAACATAAATAATTTAAAATTAAAAACTTTAAAAATGGATATTATGGCAGTTATAGTGCCTGTTTTGGTTTTTGTTTTGTGAGTTCTTATTTGAAAATTGATATATGAAACTTATGTTAACAAAAAAGAAAAAAGGCTTGATGAAAAATTAGAAAAAGTAGAAAATGAATATTTGGATAATATAAATAAAGCTCAATCAAAAGCCTCTGAAATAATAGAACAGGCAAATCAAGAGTACAATCAAAAGCTTAAGAGAGTTGAAATATTAGAAGATAGAATATCAAAAAAAGAAGAAAAGCTAGACAAAAAGATTGCTGATGTCAATAATGAAAAGTCAGAAATTGATCAATTGAAGCTCGATTTACAAGATAAAATTGACAAAGAAATTGAAAAGTTGGAGTATCTAGCTTGATTAACTAAAGAAGATGCTAAAAACGAGCTATTTAATATAATAGAAAATGATTATTCAAGTGATATTGTTGATTTTGTTGAGAAACAAAAATTATTAAAGCAAGAATCTGCTACTAAAGAAGCAGCAAGTATTATTTCCAAGGTTTTACCAAGAGTTTGAATGAATCAAGTTAGTGAATTTACTGTATCTATAATTGATTTACCAAGTGAAGAAACTAAAGGTAAGATTATATGAAAAGAGTGAAGGAATATATCTTTTTTTGAGAAAATAACTTGAGCAGAAATTATTATTGATGAGACACCCTTGGTTGTTAATGTTTCATGTTATGATCCAGAAAAAAGATATGTTGCAGCAGAAACACTAAAAAGACTTGTAAAAGATTGAAGAATTAATCCTATATATATTGAAAGAACATACAATGATGTGCTTTGATGAATGGATGACTTTCTGCTTGAAAAATGAAAAGAAGCATTATCAACATTAAACTTAGCTATGTTTAAGCCAGATATATTAAAAATGATTTGAGAATTTTATTTTAGGTATAGTTATGGTCAAAATCTTTGGATTCATAGTATAGAAGTTGCAAGAATATCTGAATGAATAGCTAATGAATTATGATTGGATTGACAACTTGCTAAAAAAGCATGACTTTTACATGATATTTGAAAAGTTAGAACAGGAACTTGAGCGGCTCATGCTAAAGTGTGATGAGAAATTTTAAGACAATATGATTTTGATCCTGTTGTAATAAATGCTGCTGAATGACATCATTTTGATGTGCCTTTGGAAGATCCAATTGCTTGGATTGTTACAGCTGCTGATGCAATTAGTGCTGCTAGACCTTGAGCAAGATTTAACACAAAAAATATGTTTATAGAAAGAATGGAAACTTTAGAAAAACTTATTTCTGAATTTGATTGAGTAAATAAAGTATATATAATGCAAGCATGAAGAGAAATTATGACTTTTGTTGATTCAAAGAAAATAAGTGATTTGTATTTAGAAAAATTAGTTAAAAATATTTCTAAAAAAATTGAATCTCAATTAGATTATCCAGGTAATGTTAGAATAGTATGAATTAGAGAAAATAAAGTTACTAGCTACATTAGTTAATTGCTTTAAATTTTATTTATAACTTAATATAAAATTAAATGTATCCTTATTTTGAAATTGCTTGAGTTACATTATATATGACATGATTATGAATAATATCATTTATATTAGCAAATTTATTTTTGATAAAATTTTACTCAAAGAGATTTAATGTAAATTTTTGGAAATTTTTTAGTTGGTTACCGTTATTTTTACTATTACCATATTTATTATGATCTTATTTTTATCATTTCTTTTCTTCACTTCTTATTGTACCTATGTCTTTTTCTGATTTGTATTTAATAATATCTCCTTTCTGATATGATTTTAGTTTTTTTTGAATAACTCTTTGATTAGCAATATCAATATATTTGTTTATAAATAATGTAGACATTAAAACTGAAAAATATAAGCGAATTGATATATTTTTTTATAGTTTTAGTTTATCACTTGTTCCATTAGGTTTTTTTCTAGTTTTATGAGATGATTTTATATGAAATGTCACAACTAGTTTTGTGTGAGTTTCAGCCTTAATGTCAGATACTGTTATTGATTCATATGATATGGTATATCCTGTTGGTATATTTTTATCTCTTTTATGAATAATAGTTTTTATTATATGACTTTTCTTAAATTATATTTTTAAGTCATATTGAATCTGATTTTTTTGATTTATAGTTTTGTTACTATTGTTTAACTTCATATTCCATTATCAAATGTATCCAAAACATTTAGTATTCAGTGTTTTTGATTATACTTTAGATATTAAAAATTATTGGACTATTATTCTTTCTATATTAGTCTTTTTGTATTACATAAGAATAAAATCTTTATAATATTAATTATTTGGAATGAAAATTTCATTTTGAGCAGATGATACTTTGTATAAAATATTTAAAACTATTGAAAAACTACCAAACTGAAAAGAGGTTGAGATATTTATTCATCCTTCTAATTCAGTTTTTGAAAATATTTGGTTATGAAAGCAAATACTTGATTTGTTAGATTCTAGATGACTGAATTATTATTTTGTATGTAAAAATAAATTGTGTGTAAATTATTATAAAAAAATTTGAGCTAGATATAAATTTATAGAAAGTTCAAAAATAAAAAAATTTATTAAATCACTTTATTCATTTTTTTATTGATCAAAAGATTTTCATAAATATGTACTAAAACACAAATCAAGTATTTGATATCTTATAATTGCAACTGAACTTGTATTTGTTGTAGCTATTTTCTATTTTTTCTATATGTTTGTTACACCATCTGCTAAAGTATATATTAAACCTTCATATAGTATTCAAGATATTACTTATAATTTTCGTTATATTCCAGCGGAAAATTATGATAATTATACTGATATGAATCAATTATCTATTCCATATTATGAGCTATCAGAGAATATAAGCTATTGAGTTTCAATGCAAGTTGATAGCTTAAGATATTCTCAAGAACCATCAGAATGAGAGGTTGTTATATATAATGAAACAAGTAGTGAAGTATCATTAGTATCAAACACTAGACTAGTAACATCAGATTGATTAATTTTTAGAACAAAAAACTGGGTAAGCATACCAGCTGCTCAATGAGATGAACCTTGAGAAGTTACTGTAGAGGTTAAAGCAGACACTGAAGATGAATCATGAGAAATTATTTGAGATAGATGAAATATTCTTGAATGAACAAGCCTATTAATAATAAATTTATCTGAATCATACAATGCAAGAAATATATATGCAGAAGCAATATCTGATTTTACTTGAGGTAGTACACAGGAAGAATGAGAGGTTCAAGAATCAGATATTCAAGCAGTTATAGAATATTTAGAAGATTATGTAAATAATAATATAAACTCATTTGCATGAAATTTATTGTCAGATTATCCAGATAAATATTTGTTAAGATTTTCTGATTTTATTGATTATGAAATATTGGATATACAGTTAAATCAAGAAGTAGGTGATTATGCAAGTAGAGTTGATTGAAATATTGAATTTAATATTTCTGCATGATATTTTTATCGAGAAGATTTTGATAAAGCAATTTGAAAGTATATTCAAGATAGAACATCTGAAAATTACAAACTTATTGACATAAATAAAAGTAGTTTAACTTTATTTCAAGCTATTGAAACTGATTGATATTATGTAATTCCTACAAGAATAGATACAGTTCGATGATATGATTTTGAATCTGATATAAATTCTTTAAAAGATGAAATTGCATGAATGATTATGTGAGAAGATATTTGAAATGCTAGAAATATAATTCTTTGATATGATGAGGCTGATGTTTCAATAATTAGAGTAACACCACCATGGTATGATAATATTCCATCTGTTAGGTCTAGAATAGATATTAGAATAGATTCTCATTAATTTAAGAATAAAATTAATTTTTTGCATTTTTCAAAAAAAGATATATAATATAATATATTTTATTATTATAAAAATAAAAAATGTCTATAAAAATAAAAATGTTTATGAGACAGTTAAAAAAAGAAAAACGAAAATATATATCATGAATATTTATTTTTTGATTTTTTGTTTGAATATTACTGTATTGATACAATAGATATCAAATTTGGGATTTGGATAATAAAATTTCAAACTTAAATCAATCCATAGATAATAAAGAAGATGAATATGCTAATATTACTTCTGGATATGATTACCAAAGAATTGAAACTGCAATGTATTTTTATGATAATAGATCAGATGTATCATGGATAAATAATATAACTTCTTTAATATGAGTTTTTGATACAGTTTCTTCTATTGGTGATTGACAAGAAATAGTACTAGAAGATTTTTCAGTTGATATGAATAATGTAAGTTTGAGAGGTTCTATTTCAGAATTAGATCTTGTTTATTCAGATTGATGATTAATTGATGAATTTGTTGAATTAGATTTTATAGAAGAAGTAAATATACCTTCATATTCAAAAAGGAATGATTATTATAATTTTGATTTATCATCTAAAATAAAAATAAATGAGTAATGAAGAAATAAAAATACAACAAAAAGTAAAAGAAACAAAGCATAAAATTGTTTTATTTATTGTAATTTTAATATCAATATTTTATTGGGGAGAATTTACTGAAAGTTTTGATACTGTGGAATCAAAAACAAATACTTATGATTCATTATCTTTAGAAAGAGATAATATACAAAGTGACATCTCTCAAGCTGAAGATAATTTAAAAGATCTTGATTATTTAAATGAAAATGAATCTGAAATATTTGCATGTTTAAATAGAGATGAATGTGATATACAGGATCATTTTGAAGATAATGAAAATTTTAACGAAGAAACTATTAGATATTATTTTTCTATAACAAAACATGAACAAGAAAAAATGGACTTTGATCAAAAGCTTGTGCTTAGAAGTATAAATGAGTTCTTACTTAATAATAATTCTTCAAATCCTTTTGGAGATTTAAATATAGTTTCATTTTGAAATGTATCTGATGCATGATTTTATGATTGAGTTTATTCTCTACCAATTAGCTTAAATATTAATTTCTCTAATGTTGACTCACTTATTAATTTTTTGGAAAAAATAGAAGAATGAGCAAACAGATCATTACCAGTACTATATGAAGTTGATTCTGTTAATTATGACATAGTAAGTTATGATGAAGAACAAACAGTTAATATTAATCTTAATGCATACTTTAATAAATAAAATTTAAAATTATGTTTGATAACTTAATTAGAAAATTTCTTGAACATGAATGAAAGTGAAAATTTACAACTAAAGAAAAAATATTCTTTTTTAAAGAATTATCATATTTAGTAGAATGATGAATTGTGATTACAGATGCAATAAAGTTAATACAAGAAAACACAAACAATAATTCAATAAAATCAATTTGTGAAAATATTTATGAATCATTAAATAAGTGAGAAGCTTTTTCAAGAGCAATATCGAGGTTACCAAAATATTTTAATGATGGAGATGTAAATATTATAAGATCTTGAGAAGGGTCATGAGAATTGGTAAAAGTACTTAAATACTTAGCAAATGAGTATGAATTTATATACGATATTAGAAATAAATATGTATGAGCAATGGTATATCCTTGATTAATTTTTTCTGTTTCTTTGATAGCTATATATATAGTTTTTACTGTAATATTACCTTGAATTTTGGAAATCGTAGATGATTTTGATGGTATTGATATGCCTTTTACTACTCAATTACTTATGGATATTACAAATTTCTTTATAAATTATAATCTTTTGATATTAATATCTTTATTTTTATCAATACTTGCTTTTTCAATATTTTTATGACTTAATGAATGAAAAAGGTGGTTTGATAAGAATATATTTAAAATACCATTTTTTTGATGATTAACAAAATATTATTATTTAATTAAGTTTTTAAGATATAAAAAACTTCTTATATCTGCTTGAATGAATTATGTTGAAATATTTGCAGCCCTAAGAAAAATTTTCAATAATTCTCAATACACTGATATGATTGAAGAAGTTTTGGATAGTTTAAATAAGTGAGAAGATATGTTAAAACCAATGAATTGATATAAAAATATTATTCCTGCTGATGTTATTGTTTTGCTTAAATCCTGACAAGAATCAGCAAACTTAGATAATGCAATACAAAATGCTATATGGTTATACCAAGAAGAATTTAACCAAAGACTTGGTAACTTATCTAAAGTAATAGAACCAATATTAGTAGTGCTTGTTGGTTGAATTGTTGCATTTATTGCACTTTCAGTTTTTGGTGTAATTTGAGCCGTTTTGGATAGTGCTAGTTTTTAATTAAAATAAAGAATGATGATGTATAAAAAAGCCTTTACTTTAATTGAGCTTATGGTTGTGATAGTAGTAATAATGATTATTCTTATGTCATTATTATGGTCTTGATACTGACAAGTTAGAGATACTCAATTTAGGCTTGATAGAGAAAAACTTGTAAATACACATTTTGATTTGATTAGTAATTCAATTTCTTCAAGTTATTATGATTGATATAAATATGATTTTTTGAAACTAGAATTAAAAAACAATAAAAGTGATATAAATATTTATCTGTCCTGAGATACTACTTCTAATGATTTATATAGTACAAGTCATTTGTCACATTCATACTTATCATGATTTAATATAAATTGAGATACAAGTTCATCTTGAAAAATAGTAATGCAATCTTATACATTATGATGTAAATATAATACTAATGACACTATTTATACTTGATGAAATTTAAAATTTTCATTACAAGCAAGTAATTGAGCAAAAAATGCATGCTTTGATTTAAGCTTAGATTCATGTAAATTAAATCAAGTAGAATGTAACTAAATTTAATATATAAATATCTAATATGAAAAGCTGAGTTACACTAATTGAACTTCTGATTGCTATAGTAATATTTTGAATTTGAGTTATTTATGTTGTTGGTAATGTAATATGAAACATTAGTTATGTAGAAAGAACTAGCATGAAAACTCAATCTACATTCTTGGCTAAAGAAGGTATAGAAATTGCTTATAATTTAGTGGATTCAAATATAGAAAGATGAATGCATTGGAATTGTGCGAATTATGATACTAATGATTATAGTTGTGATGATTTTTTATGATCTTGAAATTCATATTATAAAGCTGAAATTTCTACTTGATCAGCATTTTCAATATCTAGTATATCTAATACTAATCATGAAGACAATATTTTATATTTTCATACTTGAGATTTAAATTGATATACTTGATTTTGGTATGATCATGATGATACTTGAAAAGAAACAGATTTTTCTAGATATTTATATTTTACTTGAGTTTATTCTGAAGGAGATTCATGAGTTTTAGATAAATCAGAAATTCTAAAAGTGAAATCAGTAGTTAAATTTAAAAAATGAGCATATACTTGAGATGTTACTTTGGAAAGCTTTGTTTGAAATGTAAGATAAATTTATAAACTTAGATCAAAAATATGGTTATTCAGCAAAAAGGAGCATTTACACTAATTGAAATATTAATATCAACTGTGATTTTAGGTATACTTTTTAGTATTATTTTTTCTACTTATACTCAAGTATCAAATTTATTATTAAAAATAGAAAACGAAAGAAATTTATCAAATGAAATTTTATTTCTTTCTCAAAATGTTCAAAATTTAGCTGATTCTCATTCAATAGATTTTTCTAAATATTCTAGTAATCTTGGAAGCTCAGAATGATATACAGATACTCTATATTTTACATGAGATTATTCAGTTAGTATTTATCTTACATGAGATTATTGAGCTGATATATCTGATATTAGAGACTCAAACTCTTGGGTAGAAATGGAGAGAAACTGAGAGCTTATTGCTCTTACAGATCCAAATAAATCTTATGTTAGAAATATGAATTTTAAAATTCTACCATTTGAATCAATAAGATGACTAGATTTTGATGATATTTATAATGAATGATTTTGGATGAATATTGAGGTGTATAATGCAAATTATTCTAAAGATATTTGGCCTTTGGATCTTAATTATAATTACCAAACATTTTACAATATTAGGCAGTATTAATTTAATTATTATATAAAAAATAATGTCAGACAAAAAGTGAAATATCTTGATAATAGTGATATTTATTATGATAATAACTTCATTATTTGGTTTACTAATTACTAGGTATGTTTGAAATATGATTACATATAGTTCAGCATTTCATAACTATTATCAAGCATATTATTTAGCAAATTCGCCTTTACAACTGCAATTATTGAAACAAAATAATCGTGGTTTTGGTTTTGAAGATAAAATATGAACTTGATCTAATACTGTTTCAAATAATTTAACTTGTGAAAATTGTGATTTTCAATGAGAGCTAAATGCTAGAAGGAATGTTCTTATTGATGAGCCTGATTTGGATTCATATCCTGATAGCTGTGATGTTAATAATTATAATTATAGTATTTGAGAAGGTGAAGCTATAATTCTGCCTTTATTTTGGGATAATAATAATTGAGAGGGGAGTATAGAATGAAATTATATTGAAAATTTACAAGATTTAGGTGATATAGATATTGAAACAGATGTTACAGTTGATAGTTATATAGTATGAATTGTAGATACTGATCTTAATACTGATACTGTTGATGATGTAGATAATGTTAGTGATTTAGATCAAGAAAATATAAATACATATTTAGTTATAGCAAACACTACATGAGACTGATGAAATCAGAAATTTTGTATTGATTCAAAGGATAAATCTTTACCAACAAGTTATATAAATATAAATACTATATGAAGATATCATGATACTTATGTCTGACTTAATCTTACAAAAAACATAAGGCTTCCAGAGTATTTAATTTATTCTGTAATTGATGATCAATAAAAAAACAGGATACAATCCTGTTTTTTATAATTTTCACATCAAATCATTAAGTTTTTCTGATTTTTCTCTTTCTTCTTTTTCTTTTTCTTGTGTATTCTCAAAGTTTTCTAATACTAGTTGCCATCTTTTTTCTTTTGAATCTCTTTGTGCTAATATTGATTCTTTTTCTTTTTCATCTTCTTGCATCAGCAAATGTAGATTAATTTGTTCTTCAACATAAATTTCATATAATCTAAGTACTTGGAATCACCAAAGTTCAGAAATTTTTTTCACAACAACTTGATCTCAGCTTTGCACTGAAACAACCAACTCTGTCTTAGAATCTTCAATATCTAAAGTTCATTCACTACTAAATGATGCTGATATTAGTTGAATTAATAAATCCCAATCAAAATCATCTTTTATTTCACTTGGTACATTATATTCTATTGGCTTGAAATTTGAAACATATTCTTTGTACCATGGTTGGTCTTTTATTTCTCATTCTATAGGTCATATTAATTTTTCATATTTTTCAATTACTGACTTTTTCTCAGGATTTTGAGATAAATCCTGCACAAAAGATTGAAAATCAAATAACATATTTTTTATTTAATTATTAAAACTATTTAATATTTTTTGCTTTTTCTACAAGTTTATTTGCTTTATCTTTAATTTCATATTTATCATCTAAGTACTCAGCATTTTCAACTACTTTTTCTTTAAGCCTCATAGCTTCATCATATATATCTTGTATCATTGGTTGTAGTTTTTCATCATTTATCTTACCAACTTGTGATTTAATTTCATCAATTTTTGATTCAATTTTAGATCTTTCTGCATCAAAATATGATTTAAACTCATTAAACTTAGTTTCATAATCATATTCTTTTATATCAAAAAATATTTTTTTGTTTAAATCAACTAAGCTATTAACAAGTGTCTTTACTTTTTCAAATCAATCAACTTGATTAAACTTATCTCTAAAATTTTTGTCTTTGTAAAACATAGTAGCTATTTGTCCAGCTACAAAAGCTCATGCAAGTAATTTAAATTTTTTCATTTTATATATTTAGATTATAAATTTAATAATTTATATATAATAAATTATTCATTTCAATAGATTTTTATGCTTTCTAAGTCATTTTGTGAATTAGCTTTATAGATTTTATTTCATCATTCTTGATTAAACTTTTCATAATCTCATATTATTAAATACTTACCTGTATTTCAATCAAGTATTCAAGTATGTCTAAATACTTTTAACATATCCATACTTACTCTTACACATCATTTTGACATTTTTTCTCATAGCATTGTTTCTCACCAAGGTGTAGTTGTGTGTATTGCAAAATGAAATTCATTAAGTCAATTATCATGGTTTAATGATACTTTATTTCAGTTTTCAGATATATAGTATTTACCAAGCCAACGAATTTCAGATCATTCTGGTCAATATCACATATTATTTGTTCATAAAGCTTCTCGGTCTCATCTAGCAAAGTTTCTCCTATCAATTATCATATTTGGTGTAGAATAATAATCTCATCATCTCACCTTATTTCATGTAGATATGTAATCAAATCAAATAAGCTCAATTTTGTTGTTTGTGTATTTTAATACTATTCAAGCTTGTAAACTTTTATCAAGATATGTAATATACTCTCAATCAAAAAGTTCTAAATTTGCACTATTAACTATATTTAATAAATATTCAGAATAACTTTCTTCTTCAATTCATAATTCACTAATATCATTAAGTAAATTATCAATCATATCAGAGTTTTCACCAAGTTCATCTAAATCTCTTTGTTTTACTAATACAATTTCATAATCATTTCATGAATAAAGTTCTAATTCTTTTTCTCAATCTCTATGTCTTTGTAGTATATAAGCTTTTTGTGATTTATCCCAAGAATAAAGTCCAACATTATCTCAATTTTTTGCTAAATATATATTATCTGCTCATAAATATGGAATATTACTTATATTTTCATCTGCAGTAATGCTAATACTATTTGTTTCTTTTGAAAAGTTTTCCATTATTTTTTGGGAAGTATTGTTAGCAATGTCAGCATTAGCTGTAGAAAATATAAGTCAAGTTGTAAGTGCTAAACTTTGTATTCAATTTTTCATTTAAAAATTAATTAAGTTAATAAATTTTATTTTCTACTTGCTCTAACTTCTTTTACTGTTAATTTTTCGTCGTATTTCTTTGAATTTTTTGCTTTTTTAATTATATCATCTAAATTAACTTTTGTGATTTTTTTGGTACTTATTGATTTTCATTTATATCACTCATGTATAATTATATCATATTTTTGTAAGTCTAAGGTTTCTTTTAGATAAATATCTATTTGCCCTGTAATATCTTCTAAAGTTAAAAAAGTTCACTTATTTCTTACTCTTCTAATTTCTTTTATATAAGCAAAAATTTTGAATTGTCAATAATCTTCTACATCATTAAACATAGAAATAAAATTAAAGTTTGATTTTATATACTGGTAAAGTCAATCAAAAAAGTGTGATCAAACAAATGTTTTAAATGATTCTTCTTCATATTTTAAATTTTCTATCGTACTTGCTTTATCAACTTTTTTAAGTTCAAGATCTGTTTGTAAATCATCAAATGCAAATAGTCATCATCAATTTTCTTCTTCAGATGAGTTTTTTGCCCAGTTTATCATATTATCAATATTTGCAAGTAGAGTATTACGATCTTCAAATTCATCTAATGCTCAAGACTTGGACAAGGATTCCATTGATTTTTTGTTTACTATACTTCTACATCTTTTAAGAAAATCTTCTAAACTTTTAAATTTTCATCATCTTTTTCTTTCATCCACAATGACTTTTGCAACTTCTGATCAAATTCATCTTATAGATAAAAATCATAAATTAACACTGTTTTCTACAGCTCAAACATGTACAAAACTTATATTTACATTAGGATTTGTCACTTTAAGTCATTTCATGCTTATTTCATCTATAAATTTAGCTAATTTATCTGTATCTTCTTCTACAGATCTTAGTAAAGCAGCATGAAATTCTAGATTATAATGTGCTTTTAAATATGCAGTTTGATATGCAATAAGTGCATAACATGCAGCATGTGATTTGTTAAAAGAGTAGTTTGCTGCTGGTTCAATCATCTTCTCATAAACATAAATACAAGTTTCTTCCTTGTATCATAATTCTCATCATTTTTCAATAAATTTCTTTTTAAGTTCTTCAATTACTTCTTTAATTTTTTTACCTACTCATCTACGAAGCATGTCAGCTTCTGCTAATGAAAAACCAGCTACTGCTTGTACTATTCTCATTAATTGTTCTTGGTATACAGGAATTCAATAAGTAATATCCATAAATGATTTTAAATCATTTGTAAGTTTTTGAGATTGATTTTTTGCTTCTTCTTCTCCATATTTTTCTTTAATTTCTTCAAAAATATCACTTGGTAAATACTCAATTTTTTCTTCTCATTGTTTTCTAGCAATATATGATGGAATAAATTCCATAGGTCATGGTCTATACAAACTTACCATAGCAATAATATCATTTATATTATTAGGTTTCAATTTTTTTAACCAAGCTCTCATACCATCTGATTCAAATTGAAATACTCAAGAAGTATTTCATTTTTGGAAAGTTTCTTTGAATGTGTACTCATCATTCATGTCTGGATAAAACTCCATAGTTTCAAAATAATGCTTGAAAATATCTTCTAATTCACTTCATTCTTTTTCTTTTTTTGCTTTTATAATTTTTATTGTATTTTTTATAATACTAAGATTTCTAAGTCATAAAAAATCCATTTTCAAAAGTCATATATCTTCTAAGAAATGTCAGTCATACTGTGTAATAAGTCTAGATGTATCTCTTTGATTTTTAGTTCCTGCAAGTGGAGGGTACTGTACAGGTGTATAAGTTTCAACTTTTTCAGGAGATATAATCACACCACAAGCATGTACTCAAATTTGCCTAGTAGTTCACTCCAATTTTATTGCCAAATCAGTTATTTTTTTAATTTGATTGTCTGATTCTACAAGGCTTTTTAATTCTTCATTTTCATCTATTGATTTTTGTATTGTTTTTTGGTCAATCATATTAGAAATTCTATTTGCCTGGTCAAAAGACATACCAAATGTTCTTGCTACATCTTTGAAAGCAGCTTTAGCAGCCATTGTCATATATGTTCATATAGTTGCAACATTTTCATGTCAATACTCATTTTTTACATATTCTACAACTTTTTCTCTTTTTATATCTTCAAAATCAGTATCTATATCGGGCATAGATACTCTAGCAGGATTTAAAAATCTTTCAAAAATTAAATCATATTTCAATGGATCTATATCAGTAATTCAAACTAAATATGCCAATAATGAACCAGCTGCACTTCATCTACCAGGTCATACTGATATGTTGTTTTTCCTGGCTCGATTAATATATTCTCATACTATTAAAAAATATGTGTTATATCACATTTCTTTAATTACTTTAAGTTCATATTCCAAACGGTCAATATAATCTTGTATAGTTCAACTAGCAATTTCTTCTTTTCATCTTTTTTCTAGAAAATTAAGTTTGTATTTAGTATATGTTTCAGTAGTTTTCTCTTTAAGTTCTTCTGGAGTAGTATCAGTTAATTTTTTGTCTATTTGTCATTTATCAGTAATTTTTACTAATTTAATTATTTCTTCCTCATCAAGATTGAGTTCATATTTTCTGTTTAATCATTTATATGATTGATATCTTAATTCAAATTCATAAATATCCATTTCTTATTTAATTGATTTTCTAAATTCTATATTTTATAATTATTTAAAATTAAAAATCTAGTTTTTGTTTCTCAAAATATAATATACAAAATCTTGTATGTATAATTTTTGCATTTTTATATATACTATTATATAAAATAAAAAGCTAGGGTTATAATTAACTCTAGCTTTTTATTTTCCTGATTTTTTAGATTAATTACTTGGACTGATTCTTAGTAATGGAGCGTCACTGTCATCTACCAATACATATATATATCAGTTAGCCAAATTTTCTCATACATCACGAATACGATCTCATCTGTCAGCTAATAGTGGATCAGACTCTGATACATCTTCTCCATCTATTTCAAAATGTCAAAGATAAGTTCAAGCCAAGTTTCACAAAAACAAATCTCATTGCCATTGTGGGAAAGTATCAGTACTTATGAAAGTCATACCAGCAGGTGGAAATCATCCACTACCACATTCCCAATAATATACAGGATTTACTGTATCAGGATTGTCTTCTGGATAAGTTCATATTTCTGTTCACATTCAGTAAGTGCATCCATAAGTTGCTATTGGCCAACCATAATTTCATCATTCTTGGATAATATTTATTTCATCTCAATCTTGTTCACCATGTTCACTTTGCCATATTTCTCAAGTTTGAGGATGAATTGCCATTCATTGAGAATTACGATGTCCATAAGTGTATATTTCATCCAAAACTTCATCATCTCACACAAAAGGATTGTCTTGTGGTATGGATCAATCTTGGTTCAATCTAATTGTTGTACCTAGGTGATTTTGAGTATTTTGTGAATTATGTGTTTCATCAAAAGTTTTGTCTCCACGGTCTCAAATAGTCATATATACATATCATTCATTATCAATATTTACTCTAGATCAGTAATGTTGTTGAGAATTTAGGTGTGGATCAGCTACAAATAGCTCTTCCATATTGTACAATTCATTTTCTTCTAAGTTTAGTTGTGCACGAGCTAAGTATGTAGAACTTCATTCATCATTTGCTGCAGAGTAGGTTAGGTATATCCAGTTTTGGTCAGGGAAGTTTGGATGAACTGCTATATCCATCAATCCTCACTGTCCTCAGCTATCAACTTCTGGAGTGTTTGCTATGTTTGTTGTTTCATATCAATCTATTTGTACATGTACTAAGTTTCAGTCTTTCTCTGTGATTAGGATATCTCAATTTGGTAGAAAATCTATTCACCAAGCTTGATTAAGTCATTGAGCTACTTCATCTACTTGATGTTGTACATATTCATCTTCTTCATCTGATACTACATTTATCATACCAGTCATTCATTCTTCAGCATGACTTCCTCTAGTGCAAATAAACTCATATTCACCAGCTTCTTCAAAACTTACTACTATACTATCAGTTTCTCATTCTTCTAGCATCTGAGTTCATTCATCTAATTCTGGAATATAGAAATCATGAGTACCACCAGTACTAGTGAATCTAAATTCAACAGTTTCTCATTCTTCAACTTCTATTTCATCTGGGTCAAAAGTTCTATCATATCATTCAGTTTTAATGACTCTGTGATCTGCTTCTTCATAATCTATATCATCACTAGCTCTTGAAAGTATCAAAGCAGCTTCATATCTTGATATATTTCTATCTTGTTCCCATGCATTAGTTTCTTGAGTAAGTTCTAGTTCCATAGCTTTTTGGAAATAGTTTTCCCACCAAGGATCTACATTTTGATCTTGTTCTCATTCTAGCATTCTAACTGCTACTGTAAAAAATTCTGCTCTTGTGATATTATTTTTTGCCATAAAATTACCATCAGATCAGCTCATAAGATCCATTTGATAAGCCAAATTAATTGATTCAGCCAAAGTTTCATCAAATTGATCGCTATCTTGGTAGTCTGGCATATCTCATTCAGCCTCCATTCATTTCACTTGCATAGCAAAGTTTACAAAAAAATGAGCAGCCTGTTCTCTAGTAAGTTCATTCTCTGGCATAAAACCACTAGGAGTATAGTATTGTGTCAGATTGTTTTCATGCATCCAGTCCAAGGCATCTACAAACTCTTGATCTTCTTCATATGCATTTGCGAAATTAAATATTGTTATAAGTGATAATATACTAATTAGTAGTTTTTTCATAATTATTTTTTATCATATAAATTATGATGCAGTTAAGTATCTAATTCATTCAAACTAAGATTAAATATCTTTTATTAGATAGATTTTTTTGAATTAATTTTATTGCATTCTATTTTATCAATTAATAATTCATTTACTATATTTCATCATATAATATGTTCTTGAATTATTCTTTCAATATTTTCTTCATTTGCTTTTTTGTACCAGACTCAATCTGGATATACTATTAATATTGGTCAATCTTCACATATTCTTAAACAGTGAGTTTTTGTTCTTTGTACAGTTATATTATTGTTTTTATTGTTTTTATTGTTTTTATTGATTTCTTTAATCCTATTTTTTAAATATTTTCGTGATTTTTCTGATTCTTCCAGACTACAACATTGAGGTTTATTTTCATCAACACATATAAAAATATGATACTTTGTTTTATTTATATCTAATTCTTTTGCTTTTAACATTTAGCTTTATATTTATTATTTAAACTTCTATTCATCTTTACTTTCTTCGCTATCTTTATTAATAATTTTGTAAACTTTATGCCAATAAGTTATAAAAAAAGCTTCAATTATTCAGTTTATATATGCTGTAATTATTATTAAGAATCAAAATATAAGATATGTTATATATTTCATTATCTCAGTATCAATAAATCATAGTGTATCACTAATTAATATTATTATCCAAGGAATAAAAATTAGTATTATTATATTAATCAAAAATCTAATATATAAAAGATAATTTATAAAAACAAATTTAAGTGTAATTCAAAAATTTTCTACACTTAATATAATACTTCTTTTCATAGCATCTACTGGTCACATTCATTCTAAAACTATTAAAAATTTTGCATAATGAAAAAATATTGATGTAAAAAATATCATAAATCACCATATTCAAATTATTACTTGAATAAAAATATTATCCAATATTCACATAGTATATGCTCTACTAACTGCGATAAAGAAAATCAAAAAATTTACAACACTAGTCATTGCATTGTATTCAAACATTGGGAAGAAATTTAGAAATCATTTAGCTAATGCTGATTTTCATCATTTATTTTTATCATTTACATAGCTAATTAATGCTCAGTCTGCTATTGGTGGTAATAGAAAATATCATATTGCAAGTACTAATATTCAAACAAAAGCAAATCATAACATTTCTATATTTTCCATAAAGAAATTTATATAATTTAATGCAATATCTAAACTTTCTGCTTGTCATGTTGCATCTGATAAAAGATAATATGATTGATATATCACATAAATTACAAAAATTACTGAATAAATAATTGTAGTAAGACTAGCAAGTCTTACTAATTTTGTATCATCTGATATTTCTCAATATGAGTCAATAAGTATTGGATTCTTCATTGATTATAAATTCTTTTATTTAAATAGTATTTTAAAATCTTCTGGTATTTTTGCTTTTATTTTTATATTTTCATTTTGAAATTTATCAAAAAAGATATATTCTGATGCATGTAAAAGTTGTCTTCTTATTCAATATTTTTTTGTAGCTAGTTCATTTATATTTTTGTTTCAATATAGTAAATCTCAAATAATAGGCTTTCATATACTGCTTAGGTGAACTCTTATTTGATGCATTCTTCAAGTTACTAGTTCTATATCCAATAGAGATATTGAATTTAAATATTTATCTTTTATTGTATTTATAAGTTTTACTTTTGTTACAGCTGTATCTCAATTTTTATCAACAATAACAATGTTTTTTCACACATTTTTATCGTATATTTTCTTTAATCTTTTTTTTATTATAATTTCTTTATCTATATTACCTGAAACAATTGCTAAGTACCTTTTTTTTGTTTGTCTATTTTTTATTAATTTATTAATATATTTTAATGATTCATAATTTTTTCATGCTAATAATACTCATGTAGTATCTTTATCTAATCTATATCAATACATAGCTGAAAAAGTTTTAGATCATTTTCAAAGGTATGAATTTAGTAAGTCTACCATATTTATATTATCAATATTTTTATCTCAAGCATGTATTGGAATTCAAGAAGGTTTGTTTACTGCAAGCCAGTTTTTATCTTCATATATTAAATATTTTTTAATTTCTCATTTATCTATTTTTTTTATTTTTTCTTCTTTATTTAATTCTGAATAGTTTCTTTCATATTCTATAAAATTAGGAAACTTTAATTCATCTCACTCTTTTAATTCATATTTTTGATTTTTTTTTCTATTATTTACTTTTATATTTCATTTTCTTATTAACTGAAAAATCTTACTTAATGAAATTCAAGTACTTTTTAAATATTTTCTAAGAAATCTATCTAATCTTTGATTTGCTTCATTTTCTCATATTTTAATTATTTTCATGCTATTAAGTAGAAATTTAATTTAACTTTTCTTATATTTAAAAAAAAGCTTTTTTCAATATAATGTTTATCTATTATCGCTTGAAAAATTGAAAATATTTTTTATAAGTATACCTTTAATTTATA
>CAZACQ010000003.1:0-58430 GCA_964483725.1 uncultured Candidatus Peribacteria bacterium
TAGTTTTTGCAATTGGAAAAACTTTACTTTGTAATTCAATACCTTAGTTTCAAATAAAATTTCAAAAAATAATGAATTATATAAAATCTATGAAGAATATACAAAGTTTTTGATCTTACAAATTTGGATGAAAAAATTAAAATCAGACCTGCAAATAAAATAAAG
Source organism: uncultured Candidatus Peribacteria bacterium (assembly GCA_964483725.1). GTDB lineage: Bacteria > Patescibacteriota > Gracilibacteria > Absconditabacterales > Absconditicoccaceae > CAZACQ01. The sequence goes on from CAZACQ010000003.1 coordinate 166, forward strand.
AAGCAAAGGGCATAGGAGTAAGATAAGCAAAAAATCAAATCAAAATCAAAATTCATCAGATAAAATACCTAAACAAAAAATGAGATTTTAACAAAATAGAAAAAATGTAATTTTTATTTACAATTTTGAATATTTTATAAAGATCTTTTTTGATTTTCCTATTAAGTTTGTTTTTCATATTTAGTAATTTTTTTAATAATTTAGAAGTCATTATAAATATATAATAAAAATAATCAATAAAAAAAACTCCTCCACTAGTATACTAGCAAAGGAGTAAAATGTATATATCTCACAAAGCAAGCGGGATTTTTTTGAATCCCGGCTTAATGCCCGTGATTTTGTTGATCATCCTGGCTGAGCTATCATTGCCAACCAGAATTCCTCCCGAATCACCACAGAATACTGGCATTCCTGCATTGTGCAGGAAATCACGAGAAGCATTCCTCATCCTCCTCATGGAGAGGAATCTCTGGATGTCTTCAAAGGTGATATCACCTTCGAAGTGGTACACATAGGTGCATGCTTCCTTGCACGCTGCATTGATTTCACGGAGATTATACATGACACACCTCCTGGTGTTTTGTGTAAGGATTTTTCTTATAATTATTTTTTTCTAAAAGTCAAACATTTTTTATTTATAAAAATACAGGTTAAATATAATTAATATTTTATAAATATTAAAAACCAAGCACTAATTATTTCAAAGATAAGTTTTGAAACATAGAGTATGAACTTATTTGTTCAGATAAATCAAGAATTTTTCAATAATATTGTTCTCATTCTGTATCATTTAGAAATTGTTTCCAATTTGTTCAATGATTTTGAAGTAATCTTCATACCCTACCTTGTCATCTATTGTATGCAGTAAAAACTATATCATTTATATCATATTGATCAGAATTATAGTTTTCAAATTCTGAATACAAAAATAGTACATAATCAAGACCTCTTTCAATATTTTCTTTTGGATTAAAAGGATTAGTTGTCTTATCAAAAATATAATTAAACCTATCATCTCAATTTGTAGCATCTCTTCACATATAGATATTTTTAGTAGTTTGAGTTATTCATATCACTCAAGTATGAGAAATATTATAAGTTTGAAATTTAGACTCTAGCATTATCATTCAATTGAAAAGTTGGATAAATTCTCATATATCAATATATTGCTCAATTTCAGATCTCCTTGTATATATAGCATTTGTAATATAATCATTTAGTTCTAAATAGTTTTGAAATCAAACTTCATTAAAAGAATGTATTTGTTTCACTCTCAATCAAGAGATTAAATCATTTATAGATCTTTCTTTAGAAATTTCCAAAAACTCTTCTCATGAAAGTGATGAAAAATAATCTCTAGATACATTTATCCTATGAAGTGTTGCTAAATTATCAAATAATTTTGATATATCATCATCATATCAAACAGAATAATCTATTGTATTTGTCAAAGCATCTATTTCATTTACAATATATTCTCTTACATGATAAAGTGAATCTAATCATTTTATAGTATCAAGAGTTTCATTAAGCTTATTTTCTAGTTTTTTTTGATATACTTCATCATCAAAATAAATAGGATTTATAGGATTACTACTATATTTAACAGTATTATCAATTGCATTCTTGAAAGCTTCAACATAATCTTGATTTATTTCAATTTGTGATTCTTTTTCATAATGACGATTATACATATCTATATTGATATCTTTATCAAAGTAATCATAAAAATATCAGTTGAAACTTGAATTATAATACAAAACATCTCATGGTAATACTAAGTTATTAGATCTTTGGAAATACAAATGTCATTCATTTAGATAAAGACCATTGGTGTTTAAAAATCTTTGTACTTCTCTTTCATCAGAACGAGATATACCAAATTGCCTTAAGATTTTATAAAATCAATCTCAATTTGAAACTTGATAAAATTCAAAATCATATATATTCAGATTAAACTCTTTGTAAGCATCTCTTTCTCTCAAAAATTCTTCATCCAATTGATAGTCATCAGTAGAATCATATCTTCATTGATCTAATAAAGTTACAATATCATCACTTGTTTTTTTTGAAATTTCTGATACTCAATCTTTTTCTGGTCAGTCTGAACATCAAATTGATGTAGAAAGTACTCCTGCTGCCAAAATTCATTTTAGTTTTTGGTTCATTTTATTTACTATTTTTTTTGATAAATCTTGTTTTTATAAACAAATCTTGTACACAATCAAGTACAATTTTATATAATTATTTGAAAAATTCAAATTTTAAGTTATAATATAATAGTTTATTTTATATTATATAAATAAAAATAATAATGACAGAAGAAAACAAGAATAAAACTAAAGAAAATAACGAAACAGAAGAAAATACAGCTAAATCATGAGATTGAGAAAAAAAACAAACTTGAAATTCTCAAAATGAGGACAATAAAATAACACAAGAACACAAACAAAGAGTAATTAATGACCTAAAACAAACAGCAAAAGATATGCCTATGTTGGTAAGATGAGCATTCAAACCTGTAATTTCTTATGTAGAAAAAAAATATGAAAATATGCCTGAAGAGAAAAGAAAGCATTTAGAAAAAATGATAAATGATATCAAAAAAGAATCAAATAAATGAATATCACAAGTTAAAAGTATGGTTTCATGATTTTTTGCAAAATGACAAGAAAAAGCTGAGGAAGCAAAAGAAGAGATAAAAAAAGAAGCAGAAGACAAAAAAGAGAACCTAAAAGATAAGGTTGAAACTAAGAAAGAAGAAGTTGAACAAAAAGCAGAAAATTTTAAAGAAAAAGTTGAAGACAAAAAAGAAGAGACAAAAGAAAAAGTAGAATCAAAAACAGAAGAACTAAAAGAAAAAGCAGAAAGCAAAAAAGATGAATTAGAAAGCAAAGTAGAAGAAAGAAAAAAGAAAGTTGAAGAAAAACTAAGTAAAGATGATGAAAGCTAAAACTTATCTTTATATTTTTTGATAAAGAAATCTAAATTTGATATTTCATCATCTATTAGTGATTTATTCATATGAATATGTCAGCATTTTTGACATTCAAATTTTATTTTTATTTTTCAATTTGAAATTATATATTCCACAGGATACATATCTCAATAACATTCAGAAAGCCTGTCTCAAGGGAGTTTTTCATCTACATGCATACTAGCAAAACAATATGGACAATGATTTCTACAGGTTCATTTGGCTTTGGGCACTTCTTTTCAGCATTCAAAACAAATAAAAGATTCATTAATTTTTTTCATATGATATACTAAGAAAAAATAAATAAAGTTATAATAAAATATAGTATTGAATTCAAGAAGATATTTATTATAAAATATAAATTTAAAAATAACCTTTTGCTATGCTAAACTTTGAGAACTTGAAAAATTTACAAAAACACATTACTTACCTACAAGAAATTATACAAAAAGAAGACATTTTTATAGTTTGATGATCTATTAGAGATATATTATTATGATTTGAAAAAGACCCCAAAGACATTGACATCACAGCAGGTTGAAACCCTCAAGATATTTATGAAAAAATAAAAAAAGAAGATATTTCAATATTCAAAACGGATAAATTTGGTACTATCACTATAATACCAAAATCACAAAAGTCTATAGAAAAACTTCAATATGAATTAACTCCACTAAGATCAGAATGAAATTATGAAGACTTTCGTCATCCTTGAGAGATAAATTGGACTAGTGATATTTTATTGGATAGCAAAAGAAGAGACTTTAGTATTAATTGTATTTATTATTACTACTGCCAAATAGATATCCAAACAGAATCTAGGAAAAAAATAAACAAAGAAAGTGAATTTCACAGAATATTGGATCATGAATGATATATCTTCCTAAGAGACAAGAACTGTTTGATCATCAAAGATAATGACACAATAGCAAAACTTTTTAATGATGCAAAACTTGATAAAGATAAATTAAAAGAACTTACAAATAAGTGATATTTTTTGGATAATGATGAAAAATCAGGTTATTGAATACAAATAATAATTGACCCAGCTTGATGAATGCAAGATTTGATAAGTAAGAAAATTAAGGCAGTATGAAATCCTGATGATAGATTCCAAGAAGATGCACTTAGAATTATTAGATGAGTAAGAATACCAAATATTCTAAACCAGAAAATAGAAAAGAAATTTAAATCCGAATGATTGAAAGAATTAAAAACTTTTGATTATGATACACATACATGGAAAAGTATGAAAAAGAACTTTTTCTTAGTACAATTTATAGCAAAAGAAAGAGTCAAGGATGAAATAATGAAATCATTCAAAGCTAATAATCCTTTTGGATTTATAGTTTTATTAGATGAATTAAATATTTTAAAATATTTGTTTCCAAGTTTTTATTTATGTAAGAATTCAGCACAACCTGTAAGATATCATGCATTAGATACTTTTGCTCATACACTAATGACATTTTACCATGTACAAAAAATAAATAAAGATACTATAGTAAGATTTGCTATGTTATATCATGATGTATGAAAACCTGATCAGTATTATTATGCATCAATATGATTAGAAAAAGAAGAAATAAGAAAAATGCATGGAAGTTATGTAAATCATCCAATATCAGGTAAAGATATGGCAATAAAAGATTTCAAAGCTTTATGATTTTCAAAAAAAGAAGTAGAAGAAATATGATTTTATGTAAGAGAACACTTACTAATTTGAGAAGTTTTAAGTGCAAATGAAGAAAACATTCCCAAAAAAATAAAAAAACTACTATCAGAAATATGATACAAAAGACTATTGAATTTGGTAGACATATGCATAGCAGACAGACAATGACAGTACAATCCTCTACAGTCAAGCAATATCCAACCACTTAAAAATCTAAAGAACTTGATAAAAGATATTTACAAAAAACAATGAGAATTTTCACAAAAAGATTTAGCAATAGATTGAAACGATATAATAAAAGAACTTGGAATACAAGCTTGACCAGAAGTTTGAAAAAAAATAAAAAAAGCCTTGGATTGGACGATCCAAGACATTAAAAATAGAAATAATAAAAAAGCTATTATAGATTTTCTAAAACAAAATTAAATATTATTTTATATTCTCTACCTCATCAGTTTGTAGTTCAAATTGATATATTTTTAGTAAATTCAATATCTTGAAGAAGATAAAACTTAATATTCAAATAACAAAAAATACAAATCTAAAAGAAGGCCATAAAAGTAAAAATAAAAGTACTATAACTGAAGCCCTAAATCAAGGTTGATCATACCTTTCTGATATTTGGTCTATGAAAACTTCACAAACTCATTGATCTACAATTTCTCTATCTTGCATTACATTATCTACAAATTGGTTTTTCCATGAATCTATTGTTCACAATAGTCATCAAGTATATGCTTCTCATTGAATAGCTTCTAAAACTTCATCTTCTGTCATACCTTCTAAGTCTGATTCTTGTATATCTAATTCTTCCAAATCTCATGTAAACGATTGTAAATCTGAATCTTGTACATCTCATGTAAGTGATTGAAGATCTCATGTAAGTCAATCTAAATCATCTGATCAAGTTCAAGGTAGTCAAATAAGTTCACCAAATTGTTTGTTATAAAATCAAGAAATAGAATCTTTCAACTGATCAGCTTCTTGAGCTGGTAATTGCAATGGTGCAGATACTCAGTCTACAAAAAGATCCATATTTTCATTAATTTGATCACATGTAAGATTGAACTCATCATATTTTGATATAAATGCTAATGAATAAGTCAAAGCTACAAAAACACTAAAAAGCCCTACTCAACTATTAAAAATAGCCCAAGACGACAAAGTTTTCCTATTGTTAACTTCATTATCTACACTTAAAATTAATATAGCAAATCATATATGAATTACAAAAAGTGATGAAATTTTGAATAAATCATCATATCATAAGAAAAAACTTAAAAGTAATGAAGATATAAGAATTATAAAAGCTAAATATCAAGCTCAATAATCTTTTAGTTCTATAAAAAAGAAATGCAAAGAAACAAAAAATAAAATTAAAAATACTGATCACATAAGCCAGTATTCTAAAAAGAAAAATGAATAGACAAAAAATCAGTATGCAAAAATTGCAAAGAATATAGAAAAGAATTTTCTGAATGCAAACAAAAACTTTTTCATTAGTTGATAATAAATTTTAAATATTTTAATTATGTTTCCTAATAGACTGATAGTTTTTTTCAAATTTTTCTAAGTCTTTAGTAATTTGTCCTTTACCTCCATCAGGTGTAGAAAAAACAAAAGACATTGTTTTCTTCATTTCATTAATCGAAGAATCAAGAGTATCTTTTATATTATCATATAAAGATTTTCTTGTTTTTGACTTTTTTAATTCTTGTTCTAATTCTTGTATTTTGGTCATTATTATATAACTATTCTATTAGTTGTAAAAACAAAAACTTCTACTTTTCCAGATAAGTTATACTTCTTTTTAACCAAAGATAAAGCATGTTTTGCATCAGCAACTCATTCTATATTTGGAAGTATAGCTCAGGTATCATCCGAATCTTGGCAAATAAGAAAGAATCAATATTTTTGGGGATCAGTTTTGAGAATATCTTCAGGATTAGTAAGTTCTTGAATATTATCAACTACATCTATCACTGTATATTTAAGTGACTTTTCATGATCTTCAACTACTCAACTATATAGTGAATCAATACATGAATCCAATTCATCTTCTGTGTAAACTACTCAATTCGAAAAAAGTTCTGTTAAATTTTCATCAAATCATGAAAAGAAAATTCATTTTTTCTCATCAGCTGAATAGTCTTTATAAAGTACTTCTTTTATTCTTTCTTTCATATTAGATTACTTATTAATAAATATAATTTTGTTTTATGATATATATTTGATAGTATTTTTCAAGATATTAATTATTACTAACCTTTTCAAGAAACAAAATTCATAAATCATTTTAGTCATGATTCTATTGATGACTTAATATTAGAATATGTGGATTCATCTTCTGAGGCAATATTTCTTTGTCTTTCAGTATACCAACTAGATATAGTTTGATGTTCTCAAGGCTCAAAATTTGAAATATTGAATTGTCCATTAATATCTACAAAATCAAATCAAAACTTATTAAGTTTATCAATTTGATTAAACTCAGCAAAAAATTTATCTATTCAATATTCTGGTGAAAGAATTATTTTTTCTCTTATATTTTCCAATCTTTCTTTGGTAGAACCAGAGTATTGATCAATAGTTGTATCTAAATGCTCTACAAGATGTTTTCACAGAACTTTTCAAAATGATTGAATATCTTTAATATCTAACTCTCTATTTAAATTCAATCAAAATTTTTCCATAAATTCATCTGCTGATCAAGAAACTCTTGAAAAATCAAGTCATCTTGAAGAAAAAAATTCTCACAGAATATTTTTATTTAGATCAACTCTATCCCTTCAAGTAAGTGTCTCAGAACTATTAGGATCTTCAGGATCATAAAATGGATTACTAGCTTCTGTACTAGATTTGTATTCAAAACTAGGCTCTCAATTTTCATATGAAATAGCACTACTAGAAGCAGGCCAATTATTGTCTACTTCAGACTCTATCTCACTTACTTCTTGATTTTGTTCCCATTGTTCATATTTAGAAGGATTGGAATGAACTATATAATTATTGTACAATACTTCTTCAAATTCTTCCTCAGTAACTGAAAAATTCTCTTCAATATTTTTTTCATGCTCATCCTTTAAGTTTTCTCTTAAATAAGATATATCTGACATAAAATTTTCATCTGATTGAAACATAGACTTAAGCTCAGGTATTTTTTCTAAGTTTTGTGTTATTTCAAGATATGCACCCATTGATTCTGCCTTAATATACTCATGACTTATAGAATTAATTTCATCTATATCTGAAGCAGAAGATATCTTATCACGAAAATCATCTATAGCATATCAATCTTTCATATGAGATCTTCAAATTTGTAATAATAAGCTTGATTGCAAGTAAGAAGATTCAAATCATTCTAATGATTCATTTTCTGGATTAACATAATACCTCAACATTGCAATCACCATTTCTCTATTTTCTGTGAAAAGTTCTTCTTCTCAGAAATGATCTTGAAGCATAGGAATAAATTCTCTTCATCTATTACTAACAGCATCAATAGCTTCTTTGTCTTTTAGAGCATCCATAAAATCATCAACACTTCTAGTTAATCATAGTATTGAATTGTCTAGCTCTCTCTTATCTTCAATTGATAAGTCATGATTATTAACAGGATCCTTACTATTTATTAAATCATCTAACTTTTTAGAAAACTTCTCCAAAATTAAAATTCACATTGACCTATAACTACTAGAGTCATTTGCACTCACTTCTTCTCGAGACTCTGTTAAAGAACGTGACACTTCTTCTCAGTCTATCCAATCATAATCTTTAAAATACTTATCGAACATTTCTGCAGTATCTGACTGCAATATCATCATCTCAATCGATGCAAAAGTTTTATTATCCAATGTCATTTGATATATAGATTCTAGCCTATTTATTTCAGATTCATCGAATCAAGCTTCTTCAAACTGGTGTTCAAGTAATTCAGATATATATTTGTTATCCATAAACACAGAATCATTTTCTAGCATAAAGTTTTCTATATCATCAACTGAAGCTCAGTTTTCAATTTCTTTATTTATATCACATAGAAAGTTAAATTGTGAAAATCATAATTTGCTTTGTAATGCATCAAAAGAAAGCCTTCAAGATTCCTTTAAGTCATCTTGAGATTCCAACATATTCATAACTTCATCTGAATTAACTCCTGATAGAGTATTAAACCAAATTATATCATTAAATAAAACATTATGCATATCATCAGATAATAGTTCTCAAAACTTATCTAATTTTTCATAATAATTTAAATCAGAGCTCAAATATATATTATTAACTTCATCTATTAAATTATTAAATTCTGATGTCTCAGAATATTTAAATATATTTTTATATGCTTCTTCATTTCTATCTATTCTATCAGAAATTATGGATTCAAAATAAGCAATTTCATAAAGATCAGGTACACTTGAATTAAAATCCTCACTATTATGAATATCTAAAAACTCATTAATTCTTCCAAGAGCATAATTTCAAATTTCAACTAGTTTTTCATCATCTTCATTGTTTTCATCTATATCTTCTATCAGTACAGATCTTAATATATTATAATTTACTGAATTAGGTAAAGCTCAATCATCGTAGGCAAATTTTTCTAAAAATATGTTATTCTCAGATAAATTAGAGAATTCTGAATTAATCTCACTTACTAAGTCATCATCATCAAGAAATCTGGAGATTTCATCTTTTTGAGATAGGTTAAAAGTTAAAGAATTTAAAAAAGACAGGTTAACAGATGTTTTATTATCAAACATATGAAGGGAATTGGAAGCAGAGAAATTTTCTCTAGGTCTAATTATAGTATAAATAATTTTATTTAAGTTATCAGTTTGTTTATCATCTAGATTTGATAATCAATAATTAATATCTATATTATCTAATAGATCACTTACTCTACTATAAAGTGAAATAGGATTTTCACTTGGAATCAAAAAACCAAAATTTTCATTCATAAATTTGTCTGTATCTGATTCATATTTTTGTTCTAAGTCATTATCAACATTTTGATTTTCATAATCAAATTTATCATTCATATAAGAAGTTGAATTTGAGGTTTCTAGTGACATATCATAAATATATATAATTAAAATTACTAATTAATTATAGTAATTTTTTTGTAATTTGTCAAATTTTAGCTATTCCTCTTCTCACTTATTTTTAAGTAATGGCATAAAACGAAGATATTCCAACAACTGTAATCAAGTAAATCTACCTACCAATACATTTATTAACAATATAATAAATATCATATCTGGATAAGAAAGCATAAAAAACTGAAAGTTTGGCCAAGTAATAACAAAATATATAGTTATTGAAACTAATAAAAATTCAATAAAAGATACTATCCAACCCTTACTAAACAAAGTAAAATTTTCACTAAATACCTTATTTGCAACAATTATAAGAAAAACCAAAGGAAATATTATAAAACTATTTGCAAAAACTGAGTAATCAATAAAGTTCCATCAAATAAAATTATCAAACCATAAAACTGAAAAACTTATTATAAAATATATTATCATAAGCAATGATATCTTTGCACTATACAAAAGATAGATCCTCTTAGTAAAAAACCTAATTATTAATGTAGACAAAAATGCAATAAATAAAAGTATAAAAGTTAGCTGAATTCACAAAACCAACATACTAACAGCAAACAATATTGGATTGTAAACTCCAAAAACAGAGAATCAAATAATTTGTCTAAATATAGTAACTATCAAAACTGCAACACTCAATGTTAACATAATACCCAGTAAACTTATAGGAAATTCATTATAAATAAGAAAATCTACTACATAAGACAAAAAGTATTGTTTAGGTATTTCATCAAAAGAAACTGAAAATATTTCAAGATAATCTTTACCCTCAGCTTCAAAATCATCTTTTGAAAGATCATCCATAAAGTTTAATAAGTTATTTGAATCTACTATATATATGTTTGTAATTCAAATCTTATTTATATATTGGGACAATGTTCTTTTAATAAAATTAGTATTTGTTGAACTTACTAAAAAAAAGTCTTTTTCTGATAGATTTAGTCAATATATCCTACTTAGTTTTCACAAAAATTCAAAAATAGAAGGAAAGTTTGAATTATTAATTATTATTTTATCAGATTCTACAAAATAATATATATCATCAGACATCAATTGAAAAAATTCATCTTCAAGAAATATTGTTTTTTGTGGTATAAAAACTCTTTTCAAAAACAAGTCTTTTTGTTCAAAAGATGATTCTATAAGTCACAACTGATCTACATCATCTCAAATATAAAAATATATATCATCATAAGACCTAACTTTTTCCCAAATCTCATATTCACATCAATATTGATCTACTACATATGAAAAAATTTCGTACTCTCAAGTTTCAGGAAAATTATAACTTAAACTAAATCAATCTGTATCATACACCTCTTCTCAATCATAATATACTTTAATAAAACCAGAAACAGGAGAAAATATAGTAATATCTTCTTGAGGTTGTACCAAAAAATCAGAATAAACTCATGATTTAAGGTTGAACTTTCAAGACAATAAATATTTATCATCTATACATTGACTTGAAGTATTATCATTACCTGTCATAAAATTGGATGGCATATCTCATGTCATATAATCAAGAGAATCAGTTTCTATTGACTCTACTGGAAGATCTTCTGCAAAAGCAAAAGAAAAAAATGTTATGATAATAAACAATGAAAATATTTTTTTAATCATAGATTTTCTAAGTTAATAATATAATTAAATTGATAATTCACAAATTATGAGTATAAACAAAGATATATATAAAGATTTTATTCATTTTTTCAAATAATAAATAAATATGAAAGAAAGTAAATTAAAATTTGAAGTAATAAAAAAAAGCTGAAAAGCTAGAGCATGAAAAATAAAATTAAATTGAAAAGAAATAACTACTCCAGTTTTTATGCCAGTAGGGACAAAAGCTACTATTAAATCTATAATACTTGATATGTTAAATGACCCAAAATACACATGAACAGATAAAAAAATATGAATAATATTAGCAAATACATTTCATTTATATTTAAGTCCTTGAGAAAAAACTGTGAAACATTTTTGATGAATACATAAATTTGAAAATTGGGATGGATTGGTACTAACTGATAGTTGATGATTTCAGGTTTTCTCATTATGATTAGACAAAAGAAGTAGCAGAAATAAAAAATTAGTACAAGTAAAAGATGATTGAGTTTGGTTTAAATCGCCCAAAGACTGATCTGAACACATTTTTACACCTGAAAAAGTAGTAGATATACAGTGAGATTTATGATCAGATATTATGATGGTATTGGATGTATGTAGTCCAGTCCACTGAAATAACAAGAAAAAAACTGCAGAACAAATGCAACTTACTCATAAATGGGCAAAAAAAGCTTTTGATTATTTTTGAGATAAATATAATGATTTGAATTGAGTTCTTTTCCCTATAGTACAATGATGACTTCATAATGACTTGAGACTTGAATCACTAGAATACTTAAAAAACTTTGCATGGGATGGTATTGCTATATGATGAGTAAGTGTATGAGAAACAAAAGAAGAAATGTACCAGGTAGTTGATTGGCTAAGCAATGATTTACCAGAAGACAAGCCAAGATACCTTATGTGAGTATGAACTCCAGAAGACCTTAAAGAGACCATCTATCAATGAATAGATATGTATGATTGTGTATTACCTACTAGACTAGCTAGACACTGAGTAGCTTTTCATAGTAGTTGAAAAAAACTAAGAGTAAAAAATTCACAACATAAGCTAAGTAAAGAAAGTTTGGATAATAATTGTAGTTGTTTTACATGTAGAAATTTCACAAGATGATACCTAAACCATCTATTCAAAGAAAAAGAAATGCTAGTTGCAACTTTATTATCATTACATAATATTGTACATTTGCATAATCTAACAGAAGAAATAAAAGAAGATATTATTTCTAAATAAAATTTAAGAAAAAATATAATATTACAAAAACTAAATACTAAAAAATTGACAAAAAATCTACAAAAAAAAGAATGAATAAATTTAAAACTAAATGAAAGTGATAAAACAAAAACTAGCCAATGATTAAACTTTTTAGATATATGGAATGATATACTTAAAATTTATATAGAATTAATAAATTCATATAGTAATACAAGATGAAGATTAGAAGAAACAACAAATAAGTTAAAAACTTATTACAATATTGATAAAATTCAATACCCTAATAATTTTAACATACAGTATAAGATATCAATAGAAGCTAAAAGTGATGAAATATATAAACTAATTGAAAGCAAAATTTCACAATATAATTCATATATTGATAAAATTAATTTATTCATAGAGAAGCTAGAAACAATCAATAAAATAAAGGATATAGTAGATGATAAAAAACTAAATGATAAAAATTGATATATAAACATATACAGTGAGATAATAAATTTTGAAGAATTAGAGAAAATAGATCAAATTGATAATATACTAGAAGAAATCAAAAAGAAACAAATAGAAGAAAAAATGAAAAATATAATATAACTAATTCATAAAATAGATATAGTTAAATTGGGGAAAGAAGATATAAACTTGATTGAAAAAAAACTAAACTGAATATTAAGAAAATACTGAATAGATAATGAAGAAATACTTGAAAATATACTAGAACAAATTACTTGAGTCGATATAACAGATAAAGAAATTGAAGATACAAAAGAAGAATTATCAAAATACGAATTTAAAATAAAAGAACTGAAGACACACTATGATAAATATAATAAATTCCAAGAGAACTTAAACTCCATAAAAGTTAAAGAATATTTTGATGGATTTGAAGAAAAAATGAATGAAAATGATATAAACTGAAAGGCAGTATTAGAAGAAAATATTAAAAAGTGGAAAAATGAGATCAAAAAACTTGATTTAAATAATGAAAAAAAATACCTTAGTATTGATAAAATAAATGATTATCAAGATAAATTAAGCTCACTAAAAGATAATTTAGCAAAAGAATACCTAAGTATTGAAAATGATCTAGAAAATATATTAGCTATCAAAAAAGAAATAGACAAGCATGAATATAGTGCATCAGATACATTCTCTAGTATAGAAAGTAGAATAATAAAAGAAAATAATATATCTCAATCAAGTATTATTAATAAAGAAGTCCTTATTGAGGAATTAAAAAATGAATTAAGAAAAAAATACAACAAATCAAGAAGATGAAACAATAGAATAAGTGTATCAACTAGAAGAAGATGAGTGTCTTGAAGAAGAAGATCATGAGGATGAAGTAGAAGTAGGAGTAGATCTAGATGATGAGGAGGAGGAAGAAGAAGATGACGTTCATGAGGAAGAAGTAGATTTTAATGAAAATCTCCAGACTGAATATCCCAAAGTTTTTTGTAATAACCTCATTTTTCCAAAAGCTCCTGATGAGTTCACTCTTGTACAATTTTTCAATTATCAAAGACCAATATTCTATCCATTTTCATAATAGTAGAAAGTCTATGAGCAATTGCTATCACTGTTCTTCATTCCATTATCTTATCCAAAGCTTCTTGTATATACTGCTCTGATTCAGAGTCCAAACTGGATGTAGCTTCATCCAAAACCAAAATTTTATTATCTGCTAATATGGCTCTTGCTATTGCTACTCTTTGTTTTTCTCCACCACTAAGTTTTACTCCCCTTTCACCAACTAATGAATCATATCATTCAGGAAGTTTGCTGATAAACTCATGACAATGAGCAAGTTTCGATGCAGTTATAACTTCTTCATCACTTGCATCCTCTTTTCCATAAGAAATATTTTCTTTTAATGAACGATGAAAAAGTATTGGCTCTTGAGGTACCATAGAAATCTTACTTCTCAGACTATCTTGTTTTACTTTTGATATATCTTGTCAGTCTATAAGTATCTTACCTCAGTCAAGATCATAAAATCTAAATAAAAGCTTCATAAATGTAGATTTTCAGCTACCTGACTGACCTACAATTCAAATTTTTTCTCAAGGCTTTATACTTAGATTCAAATTATTGAAAACTTTATCTTGATTTTTGTAAGAGAAATTTACTTTACTAAGTTCTATAGATCATTCTGAGATACTAATTTCTTTTGCATTTTCTAGATCATTAACTCAATATGGTTTTTTCAATATATCCATCATATCCAAACTATTTCAAATATTTGTATATATTCTTCATATTATAAAAGATAAAGAAAACATTTGGTCAGTAATTATTATTTGATAAGTAACTAATAAGACAAAAACTCAAATACTTATAGCTCAATCAAACCAAAGATTTATTGCAAAATATAATAAAAATATTTCTCACACTGTCAAAACAAGTGAAATACTTGCAAATACTATCATATACACATAAATAGATTTCAACTCTTTATTTCTCCAAGATTCAATTACATCCATAAAATTAGAAAACTCTTTTTTGAAATTTCAAAAAAGTTTAACATTGAAACTATTAGTTATAGTATCAGAAAATATTCAAAATGCCTTTGAGTTTTCATTAGCAGCAGCTTTCTCATAAGGTACTCTATACTTATTCAAAAATAAAGATAAGAAGACAAAAGAAAGCACCCAAGATGCAAAAATAATTCATAAATATATATTTTGCAATGATATAACGACTAAAATAAAAATAAAACTAATTAATATCCTAGTAATGTTAAACAAAAACACATCCAAAAGTCTTTGCATAGAATGAGTAAGTCTTGCTACTTTTCTCATTAAACTTCATCCCATATAATTCACAAAAAAATCATAAGAATGTTTATGAAGTATAGTAAAATTTTCTTTAGTAATATTGTAATCAATTTTCACATGAGAATAAGACAAAACAAAATCAAGTAACCTCCAAAATACAAAAATCAATATAATAGTTGATACAAAATACCAAAAAACAGATATCATTTCAACATAGGCATCTTGTTTGCTAAGATCAGAAGAAGCTATGTCAACAATTTCTTTAAAATAAATAGGTATTGTTAACTGCAAAATTGTTAAAATTCATATTGAAAATAAAGTTAACCAAAAAAACTTTCATATAGAAAATGCTTGTCTAAAAAAATAAGAAAAAACTTCTTTAGTTGTAGTATTATAATTTTTGTCTTTCATATATATTTATATCTTTTTACTTTTTTAAAGTTTTGATGCTATATAGGCCAATCATAAGGCATCAGCTGCATCATCATATTCAGGTAAATTCTCTAATCAATATATTTTCATTATAAAACTTTGTACTAATTCTTTATTAGCTTTTGAATTTCAAGTTATATATTTTTTCAATTGTATTGGAGTATATTCAAAAATTTGTACATTATTTTTTAAAAACAAACTTATCAAAGCTCATCTTATTCAATAAACAAACTCTGCATTTGCTTGATTATATTTAGTAAAGAACAACTTTTCTATTGATAATTTATCTATAGTATATTTTGTAATCATATCTTCAAAAAAATTTATTATCTTTAATATCCTTTGAAACTGATCTTCTCTATTTGGTGATTTTTGATCAAGTAATAGTATTCATGCATCCTCAATACTTAAATCTTTTTCTATCAGAGAATATCATAACTTTCTAACTCAGGGATCTATTCACAAAATCATTTACTATTCATAACTAAAATAAACTTGCTTGTGTACCAAAATTGTAAGAATTTTTTAAATTATCTATTAGATTTTCCATAGATTTGAAATTTAACTCTTCAACCAAAATCTTTTTCATAAGATCAAAATCTAAACTTACTTCTCATACATTATTTGCATCTATATCAGGAACCTCTAATAATTGAATCAAAGCCTTGCTTTCAAAAGCTAGATCTTTGGATTCTATTAATTTTTTTTGTACACTAATTTTGATATTATCGATATTCTCATATATGTTTTCTATTGTTCAATATTCTTTTATCAAATCAGATGCTGTTTTTTTTCAAATTCATTTTACTCAAGGTATATTATCTGAACTATCTCATAATAAAGCTAAATAATCAACAATATTCAAAGCAGGAAATCCCATTTCTTGTTCAAAATCTTTATAAGTTTGAGTTTGTTGTTTAACAGGATCCAAGAATACTACTTTATCAGATAATAATTGTTTTAAATCTTTATCAGAACTTATAATAGTAGATTTTCACTTATAGTTTTTTGCAATAGTATATATAATATCATCTGCTTCATATCATTGATATCAAATAAATGGTATATTAATTCTATTTATAATATCTTTTATTACTTTTATTTGATTTTTAAATTCATTTGGCATTTTTGGTCTATTTGCTTTGTATTCTTCAAACTGTTCATGTCTTTTGGTCTTTCATCATTCATCCCAAGCTATCAAAAACTTTTCAGGCTTATCTTGTAATATTTTCAAAAGCATTCTAAAAAATCAATATACAGCAGCTATATCCTCTCAGTTTGAATTTTTCATTTCCGGTAAAGCATAATATGATCTGAATATATATCATGATCAATCAAGAATATAAAACATATTTTATATATTATTTTTAAGTTGTTAAAAGCCTAAAATACTAACAGTACTTTCTTATTGATTTTTTGTATAAATTCAATATAAAGATTATTGATTTGATTTTAAATTATGAAAATTATTTAATGCTAGCCTGGGAAATAAAAATATGGCTTTTACTTACTTTAATAGTAATTTTAATTCCTGTAATATTCTTATTAAAAAAATATTTTTGGAACTTTTTCTGAATATTTAAAAATATTTATAATAAACGAGAACATAAAAGAAACCTAGAAAATATAAGAAATGATATCATTGAAAAAGATAGTAAAGAGAACAAAAATAAAGAAAAAAACTTAGAAACAGAAAATAAGCAAGTAGAAGAAAGCAAAAAAACTAATAACAAAACTGAAAATAAAGAATTAACAAATAAAAAAATTGAGAGATTAAAATATCAAGCTATTGCATTAAAAGAAAAATGAGAATTAGATAAGTATGAACAAAAGCTAGTTGAAGCACTATCATACGATAAAGAAAACTACTGAGTAATTAGATTATTGGCAGATTATTATTTTTCAGTGGGTAATCATAAAAAAGCACTTCCATTGCTTAAAAAAATATTAGAAAAAGAAAGCAATGATCACAAGTCTATATGGCAAGTATGACAAATTTATCTAGAAAGAGAAGACCTAGAAACAGCTAAATTATTGGTAAACAAAGCATTATTTCTAAAAAACGATAATCCTAAATATTATGTAACAATGGCTGAAATAATGTATAGCTTAGAAAATATTAAGGATGCTATATGATACATGGAAAATGCTATCAAACTAAGGCCTCAAAATGTTGATTATCTATTAGCAACGGCTAGTTTATTTGAGGATATTTGAGATAATGAAAATGCAAAGAAATATTATTTCAAAGTCCTTGAAGTAGACCAGACCAATGAAATGGCTAAAGATAAAATAAATCAAATTTAATTCATAAAAAATATATAATGGCAAGAAAAAGAAGTAAACTATTAGCATTTAGTGTTATATTTATTATAGTTGTGTTTTTATTATCTATTGTTTGAATGTGATTTTTATATCTTAGCGAACCAACAAATCAACAAACTCAACAACTTGATTTCGAATCACAACTTTGAGAAGATTTAAGTGAAGAAGAATTATTAGAACAATTAGAATGACAAGCTGATTTTCAAGAATTTGATAATATAGAAGAAGAATGACAAGAAGACCTATTTCAAGTAGATGAAAATGAATTTGAAGTTGATAGCAATAATGACGAAATAAATAATGATATAGAGGAAGACATAGAACTTGAAGTTGAATAGTTTAAATTAATAAAATAAAAAAGACAGAAAAGTTAACTTTTCTGTCTTTTTTATTACAAATTATCAAGATATTAATTTATTTCTTTTAATGTCTCATCAAGTAAAGATTTTAATGTAGTTTCAATTTCTGAACTTAACTCTTTCTTTTCAAGTATCATATCTGTCAGTCACTGATAAGTAGAATCCATTTTTTCAAAGACTTTTTTCTCGTAGTCTAGAATTTGATTAATTTCCATACTATCAAAATATCAATTAGTTCATGCATAAATAATAACAGCTTGTTTAGCAAAACTCAAAGGCGAATTAGGAGCTTGTTTCAACATTTCTACCAATCTTTCTCATCTTTGAATTTTTTTCTGAGTTGCTTCATCCAAATCAGATGCAAATTGAGCAAAAGCAGCTAATTCTCTAAATGTAGCTAATTCTAATCTTAATTTTCAAGAAACTTTCTTAACTACTTTTGTTTGAGCTGAACCTCATACTCTACTTACTGATAATCAAACATTAATAGCTGGTCTTACTCAAGAATTAAACAAGTCAGTTTCTAAGAATATCTGTCAGTCTGTAATAGAAATAACATTAGTAGGAACATATGCAGAAACATCTCATGCTAAAGTTTCAATAATAGGAAGTGCTGTTAGAGAACCTCATCAGTTTTCTTCATTTAATCTAGCAGCTCTTTCTAATAATCTAGAATGTAAATAGAAAACATCTCATGGATAAGCTTCTCTACCTGGAGGCCTTCTTAATAGTAATGATATCTCTCTATATGCATTAGCATGTTTACTTAAGTCATCATAAACTATCAAAGAATCCTCTCATTTTTCCATAAAATATTCTCATAAAGTACAACCTACATAAGGAGCAATATATTGTAAAATAGCAGGATCACTTGCTGGTACATTAACTACAACAGTATATTCCAATGCTCAAGAATCCTTAAGTGTTTTAAGTATTCTTTTTATCTTAGAGTCCTTTTGACCAATAGCAACATAAATACATTTCACTCAAGTTCATTTTTGATTAAGTATAGTATCAATTGCTACAGTTGTTTTACCAGTTTGCCTATCTCAAATAATTAATTCTCTTTGTCACCTTCCTATTGGAACCATACTATCAATAGCTTTAATTCAAGTTTGCAATGGAGTATCCACTGATTTTCTTTCCATAACTCAAGCAGCTATTTTTTCCAAAGGAGAATCCTTTTCAGATTTAATTTCTCAAAGTCAATCAATAGGATTTCATAATCAATCAACTACTCTACCTAAATAGTCTTCTCATACTCAAACACTAAGTACTTTACCAGTTCAAGAAACAACCTGTCATTGTGCTAGTCTTGAATAATCTCATAAAATAAGAACTCAAACAGAGCTTTCTCACATATCTAAAACTAATCATTTTGTAGAATCCTCAAATTCAACAATTTCTGAAAACATACAATTATCTAATCATACAACAGTTGCAACTCAGTCTTTGATTTCTAATATTTCTCATTTTTGTGAAAAAGAATCTGTCAAATCAACAGAATTAACTTTCTCTTCAATCTTTTTAATAATATCTTGATGAACTGACATAAATAATATTAAGTTAAATTTTAAATATAATTATCAATTAAGATAACAATTTATCAATATCTTTTTCTAAGTTTCTTTTATAATACGAACCTTCTCACTTTACAAAAATTCATAAGTCTTTTGATTTAAAAGAATCTAATTCACAATCTCAAAAATTTTTATTCAATGAATCTAAAACTTCTTGATAAGATACATTATCTCATGAAATTAAATCAAAGGACTTCTTATAATTAGTTAGTTCTTTAACCAAAACTATTAATTTTGAAATAGAATCAGTTGTGTATTTTCAATACTTATCCAAAAGCAAAATAAAAGAATAAATATCTTCATCAACTTCTTTAAGTAAATATGAAAAATTTGATAAAAAAACCTTCTTTCAATATTTTTTTGAAAGAAACAAAGAGACTTTCAATAAAGAAAGCAGATCATTAGGATTATCAAATCATTCAACTAAAGTTTTAGAAAACTTTTTATTAGATATATATTTCATTAAACACAATATATATTATTTATTAAATTCTTGAATAAGTTTTTTAATATACTCATCTTGAAAATCTACATTTCTATCAAATAATTTTGTCAAAACAGTCTTTGTTGTATCTTTAACTGACTGCTCCCAATTATTTTCAAGATCTTTTTTGATTTTTTCTGATTCAATTTGAGCATTATTAACAATATCTTCAGCTTTTTTATTAGCAGAACTAATAATTTTTTCTTTTTCTTTTTCTGCTAACTGATTTGCTTCTGCTAATATTGACTCTTTATGTTTAGATGCTTGTTCCACTAGCTCTTCATACTTTTTATTTGCAGATTCTATAATATTTTCATATTCTTCATCTGCATTTTTAAGCTTATTCATAAGTTCCTTTCTTTCATTAATAGCAGATATTATTTTATCTGCAAAAAAATATTTAAAAAGAAAGAAAAAAATTATTAAATTTACAACTTGCAGTGAAACATTAAACAAGATCTGAAGAACATCATTTTCAAAAGACATAATACTTTATTACAAAATTAAATCGCAGCCTCAATTTAATATAAAGACTGCATATAGATTAATTATTTAAATTATTATAATATCATAATAGCAACAACTAAAGCAAAAATAGCTGTAGCTTCAGCAAAAGCAATAGATAAAATAGCTGCTGGCAGATACTTCTTTTCCATTTCAGGATTTCTAGAAAGAGATTCCAACCAAGCTTTACCAATCATACCAATACCAATACCAGCTCACAATACTCAAACCATAGCAATACCAGCTCACAAAATTTCCATTTCGATTAGAATTTAATTATATAAAATATTAATTTTAGACAAAATGACTTAATGAACAGATTCAGCCATTTTGAAATATACACACACAAGCAAAGCAAACACAAATGCCTGCAAGAAAGACACCAAAAACTCAAAAGCTATTACAAACACAGGAAAACCTACAGGTATAAATCAAATAGCAAGAGTTAACAGCACTACTCATGCAAATATATTTCAAAAAAGCCTAAGAGTCAATGAAAACATTTTTGCAAATTCAGATATAATCTCCAAAACTCAAACAAACAATCATATAATAATATCAAAAAACTTAAGAACAAATGTCTTAAAACTATTAACTTCTTCTACAAGACCAACTCATTTATAAGGCACATACTTCTCAATAAAATGAAGTCAATTTTTTTGAAAACCATAAAATAGTGATGCCAAAACTCAAACAACAGCTAAAATAGCATTAAAAGCTATATCAGTAGCAACTGGTCTGAACCATTCATAAACAGCTGGAATAGCTAAAGCAAATAGATCTCCAAATAAACCAAACATATTCACCCAAAGCAAATAGAAAAACACAAACAACACATATCCCATCGCATATCTTGGTATTCACTCTCAAATAGAATTGAAAAAAGACAACATTCACTCTACAAAAACTTCCACAATAACTACAAATCAGTTTTTAGGATTTCTTGATTTAATATAGTTATAAATTATTAAGAATAATATAAAAAATATTGTAGCAACGAAAGCTGTTATAAAAGATTGTGAAAGACTTAAACCAAAAACTTCTATATATTTGGGAGTAATGTCTGGCATAAATAAACAATAAATCTATATAAATTTCAGTAAAAAAACCAAGGAGCCGTGGAACTTAGTATCTCTACCCCCCTATAATACAAAGTGGATAGCTCGACCTTGGCAGGACCAAGATATACCGGCTTCCTGTATTAAAATTGATGTGGAGGAGATAAAGATAAGCTCACCAACCCCTCAGATTTTTACACCTAATGTATAAAGGTTTTATCAGTTTTTTCAAGAGAAAATTAACAAATCCTATTTCACAATATCCCAGTGTCAAGGATAGGACTGGAAAATATATCAATTGATTTCAAGCATAGATAATTTATTCAACAAACTTGAATCATCAAAGCCTGTATCAATAACAAGCAAATCTAGAGTATTATTTCAGTTGATTATAGAATTCACAATCAGCTGATCTTCTTTTGATAAAGAGTCAAAAAAAGAATTTTTAATTGTCTTTTCACTTCAAGTATTCAATTTAAGACTATCCTCAACAAATAAATTTAGATCATAAACCAAGTTAACTTTTCACTTTCAAATATATTCATTAATTCAAGAACTATAAACAGAATATATAGAATTTGGAGTTGCATATACTGGAACATTTGATTTATTTGCAAAATCAACCGTAATCAGACTACCTGATTTTTCTCAAGCCTCAGGCAAAAATAAAAAATCAGAAATTCATGCTATAATTCTATTTCTTTGAGGGAAGGTATAATGAGTTGGTTTTTGTTTTATTTTAAACTCTGAAAGTATCAATCAGTTATTAGCAATTATATCATTTATGAGTGATCTATCAGAACTATTTAAAAAGTGATTAAAGCCTCATCATAATACAGATATTGTAGGAATATTATATTTTATAGATAAGTTATGTACTTTTTTATCAACTCAATTAGCAAGTCATGATACAGTAACTATATCCTTGAATCTGGATAATTTTGAAAACAATTCTTCAAGTACTTTTTCTGCATATGAAGACATTTTTCTAGGTCAAACAATAGATAGCAAATTTGGACTATTTAAAATACCATAGTTTCAAATATAATAAACAATATAAGGCTTTGATTTAATTTTTTCTAGTCTGTAATGATAGTTTTCTGTTCAATCTAAACAAAATCATATTTTGTTTTTTTCAAAATATTCAACAACTTTGGTATATTCATAAGAATCCAAATTATAAGAATTATTTTTTAGCTTGGATATTTTAATATCATCATACAAACTATATAAACATGCCTTTTTGTAAGAAAGATCCATTATATTAAAATATATATAAAATAAAACTATAAATAAAGTCTTAATATAAAAAAAATATATAAAAATCAATACTAAATTATATTGTAAATAAAAAACAAATTTGTAAAATGAAGATAATTATTTTTTAAAATTAAAAATCAAAAAATGAAAATAATATTATGACTAGTTATTACTATTTTATTACATCTGTCAAACACATATGCTAATTGGACATATCCAGTACAAGAAGTTAGTAAACCTAGTGTTGATTGTAAATTTCAGCCTTGGAGCGAACATTCACAAGATTGTAAAGTCACATTACCAATAATAGAAAATGCAAATTATACAAGATATAAAGACAATATGGATTATCGTTTGATTTATTCTGTACTTTGGTGAGCAACATATAAATGAGGTTGGGATGTATGATATTGATGACATTGATGAATAGACATAGCTTCTGCTCAATGAACACCACTTTATAGTATATTAGATTGAGTTGTAGAAACAGCAAGTTTTTTGGCTTGATGGTGAAATACAGTAGTTATAAGACATGAGCACAACTGATGATATATCAGATCTGTATATACACACATGCATAATATTCAAACTAATCAATGACAAAGAGTAAGTGCTTGAGATAGAATATGAACTATATGAACAACTGGTAACAGCCGGGGTAACCATGTACATTTCCAAATTGATATAAATCAAGATTGAAATCATCCGTGGTATTATCAAAATTGTTGATGATCAAATGCTGATATAGTTAATTCAGGAGAATGCAGAGACCAGTTACTTAGAAATACTACTGACCCTATTAGATTTTTGGAAACAAATTGAGCATCATTAAGTCTACCAACAACAGAAGAAGAAGAGCAACAACTAGTTGAAGATACAAAACAAGAAGAAGAGAAAATTACACAAGATGAAATTGAAACTAGAGAAAGAATAATGCTTACTGAACTTGAGTTATTCTTGGCTAGATATCCTATGGAAACTAGATCAAATATAAGTGCAAACACAATGAGTGTCTGAGAAAGTTGAACAATAGATTTAAGTGTAAGTTATAGAAATAGACCATTCAACTGATCTTTACCAATGTCTCTTGAAATGGAATACAATGATGATATTATTCAAGTATCACCTAGAAAATTGATTGCAATACAAGATTGAAATAGAGAGATAAATATTAATGCAGTATCAGAATGAGAAACAAGATTAATAATGAAAATTTGATGAAAAATAATTGCTAATTACTTAATTAGAGTTGTAGAAGACTGAACTGTATTAAATGCAGCTAGATGAATAATTTATAATTTATGAACAAATTATATTTGATGAGAAAATGATTGATTGGTAGTTATGCAAGATGCAAATAATAACAATATAGTTTCTGTTCCTTATGAATGAAATTTCACTCTTGAAACAAATGAAAATTTAAAAATCTGTAATCCTGAAATAACAAGCAGGAGAGAAATTCAAAGTATAAATAACTTTGAATGCTGACCAGAAAATTGGGAAGATAGTATTAGTTTTTCATATAATGATACACTAGAATGACTATTTATATATAAAATTAGAGCAGTAAATACATGACAGTGAATAATAGAGCTATATAAATGAAATGATAGGATTTGAAGAAGTAGTCCAAAGAATATTCAAAGACCAGTAGATATAAACTTCAATACTGAATATAAAGATAGTATTTTAAACTGATTAAAAAGATGATTTATTGATAATTCAAGAAACTGAAATTTTGCTCCAGGTTTCAGAATTAATGAACAAGATGCAGCAAGCTGGATAAAAAATACATTCCCAGTTGCAAGAGATTATGAAGGATCTAGAGCTAAACAAATGACAAGATTAGATTTTATGAAACTTTTAAATGAGATGACATCATTGGAAGCTCAGAATCTAGAGAGACAGTTTCGGGATATTGGTCAAGAGAATAGAAAATATTCAAACATATTATTAGACTATTGAGTAGAACTAGATGATCATAGTCATAGATATTTTCAACCAGATAAATGAATAACAAGATGAGAAGTAGCCCATATATTAAATAGCCTGAGAAGATAATTTATATATTACATAAAAAAAATTATAAGAAATGAAAATAATTGAAATCCTTGGAGATCCTAAAGTAAAATATAAAAAAGTTATTGAAAAAATTATTTGCAAAGAATTGTCAATTAGTAAAGAAGAATTTTTCAAAAATTATGATACAAATATTGATGAAAATAAATACAATAAAATAATGAATATGTATTATGAATATCAAGAAGGCAAAAAACCTCTAGAGTATATATTATGATATGTTGAATTCATGTGATTAAAATTTAAAGTAAATACAGATACACTAATTCCTCGTCCAGAAACTGAATATATGATACAAGCAATAAATGAATATATACAAAAAGAAAAAAAAGATGTGAATATTATAGATGTATGAACTTGATCATGAGTTTTATGAATAAGTAGTTCTTATCATAATAAAAAGTATGTAAATGAAGTTTTACTTATGGATATATCCGAAAAAGCTTTGGATATAGCAAAACAAAATTACAATAAAATAATAAACACTACAAAAAATCTAAATATAAAAAAATCAAACTTACTTGAATATTTTATACAAAATTTAAAAAAATATGATAATAAAGAAAATATAATAATTGGAAATCTACCATATATCCCAGATACAACATTTGATTCTGATGTTGAAGATAATGTAAAACTACGAGAACCAAGAATTGCATTTGTATGATGAGATGATTGACTTGATTTATACAGACAAATGTTTGCCCAAATAATAAATATTGGCATAGACAAAATAAATTTCACTATGTTTTTAGAAATGATGACTGATCAAATTGATATATTAAGAAAAGAATATTGAGATATTTTTAGATTTGAAGAAATTAAAACTTTCCATTTTAATATAAAAATTTTAAAAGTTACTAAAGTTTAGACTCCAAAAAATCTAATAAATAATCCATATTATCAATTTCAAGAAATTTTTTTATATCATATAATATTTTATATTTATAATCAAATTCAGCTATAACTTTATTGGTTGGGTTAAAACTTGGTATAAGTAATTCAAAAGAAAGCAACGAAATAATCTGATCAACTTTTTCATTTAAAAACTTAATCCTTATTTCCTTATCATTTTTATTTGATGAATAAAGTCAAGCTTTTCTATTTTTATCAATTTTTAAAGAATTGTGAAATCAATACATAAACAATACAAACTTTTGTCTTTTTATTTCTATCTGAAAATGGTAAACCCTTCTTAAGAAACCTAAAACATCATCTGGGCTAACTTCATCCTTGTTCATAATCTTTCATAAATATTTTTCTAAATCTTTAATTGAATAGATAAAAGACTTAAATGGCTGAATTAATAACTTATTCTCTAACAAATCTAAATTAACAGATAAGTTTTTTTTAAAATCTTTTATCATAGAAAAATTAGTATCCCAAAATTCTAATAAAGCATCATTATCATTTTCTTCTATGCTTGATTTTAGAGCAGAATCATCAAAATTAGATATTAAATTATCTTTAAAATTTTTATGTATATTTAAAGTAATATTAAGTGGCCTAGAAACTAATTCTAAAGATTCTCTTAATTTCAAAAGAATTGATGTTTCCTGTCAATTAAGAACATTTATTCTATCTTTTAGTTTATTACTTAATCATTTAAATCTAGAATAATCAATTAATGGGTTTTTTCATTTTGATGATATTAACTTTTCTAAAGAATCAAAAGCAAATCATAAATTATAATTTTTTAAATTTGAAAGTACTGAAAAATATAAGTTCTGAGAAAAATTATCAAAATCTCTACTGCTTATAGTTAAACCTGAAATCAATTCAAAAGCATCGTTACTTAAAAAAGCTATTTCATCTTTTTGGTCTTTTATGGAGGATAAGGTATAATATTGTGATCTTATAAAAGAATATATATCATCATAAATATGTAAGCTGTTCTTATAGTTTGGCTTTCTCTTATTAAATTCATCATAATAATTAGCAGCAGATACCAAAAATATTTTACCATCAGAAATATCAGCTTCTTTATCTATAATACAAGCTCTTGCAGAAGCTCATTTTGAAAGATTTATTGGATATGCTGATTTAATAAGCTCTTTTATATAAGGTATCAAATCAAGTTTAATTTTGTTAATAGAATACTTTATAGATTCTTTTTCTACTAATCTACTTGCATTATTATAAGCTTGTATAAGTTTGGAAAATTCAGAATTACTTCACAAAATCTTCAAAAGAAACTCATTATTTAAATTATTAGGATCAATTACTATCAAATCAATATAGCTATTTTCTAGACTATTTGAAATATTATCATCTGGTAAATAATAATAATCTAAATAATTAGAAAATATTAACTGATATAAATAAAACCTTCTCTTAGGAATAGAATTTAATTTTTGCTTTGCTATAGATTTATCTAAATGTCAGCTCTTCTCTAAATCACTAGAATCTGCTTCCTTTCTTTGTGAAGAAACTTCTCTTTGACAAAGTAGAAAGTTATCTTTTTTTAATTTTTCAAGAAGCAATGAATCAATCAAAGATTTTTTTCTTTGAGATAAAGATATATACCACTCTTTTGATTGAATAACAGAAAGTAAATCTTGAGGATCTGTATCATCAAAATTATCTATGACTTCCCTTCTTGTTTTCACAATATTTTTTACTATGTCAGTATCATTTAACTTTCTTATTTTTGTGCTTATCCTAGAATTAATATAATCTAAATTTTTCATACAAAATGTTTAAATATAAATTGAATGATATATAATTATATTTTAAAATTTGTCAACCAATTGTAGATATTTAAATTATAAAACTTTTTATAAACAATTGCTTGAAGCATAACAATTTTTCATTATAAACCATATATATTTTATATTATTAATATTAAAAGATGGCAGAAAAAATATTTTTTTGAAATGTAAAAGAAATGACAAATGATTACTGAACTATGTACAGTATATGAATAAGTAAAGATGATTTAGATAAATTGGTTTTCAATGAAAAATGATGGGCTAATGTAAGCCTAAAAAAATCTAGTAAATGAAATTGGTATATGGAAATATATAATCCAGGAGGAAACCAAAGTCAATGACAACAAAGTCAAGCAAAAGAAGAAAGTAGTGTTGAAGAAGATGAAGACCTACCTTTCTAATAAAAGAATGAATAATAAAAAACACTCTAAGTATTTAGAGTGTTTTTTTATAAAAAGATAAATATAATCCAATAAAATAGTATAATATCAATTATGAAAGCTAAACTCAATAATACTACTATTTTTCTATCATATGAAAATAATTTTAATAAATAAACAAATAATATAGTATTTAATAATATTAAAAGTGAAAAAATAATATAACTAGTAATATAATCTTCTCAAGAATCTTCAACAGGATTAGTAGAAGCTACAGATACTGAATCATCAAAACGAGCCTCTTGCATTAATCAAGCTTCTTCCTCACTTTTATCTTCTTCTAAAGACATAGTTCAAAATTGTGCCGCATCTTCAGTTCAATAGCTTTCTTCATGTGGCTGAGATAAGTCTGTAACTTCTTCTGATTGGGTATAAGTAAAATTATCAATTTGATTATCCAAATCAATATGTATGTATAAAAGAGTTAAAACTAATATAGCAGAAATTGGTACTGAATAATATTTTTTAAATTTAGCAAAAAAGCTTGTCTTTGAATTCTTTTTAAGTGAATTATAAAAAATTTCCTTTTTGTATTCATCAGAAAGTTTAATAATTTTATAATTATCTTCATTTAAAATATCTGATAATTTTATTTTTTTCATAAATCATTAAAAATTATTACTATAAATCAAATTCACTATCTATCATAATTGCATCCTTAAGAAGCTCATTTTTTTCTATTATATCTTTTATCTTTTTTCTAGCTCTTGATAAATTTGTTCAAACTGCAGCTTTAGATATTCACATAATGTATGATATCTCATCATAGGATTTTTGTTCAAAATAAGACAACAAGACTACCTGCCTATATTTATAGTCTAAGGAATCCAATATTTTAAATAAAAGCTCTTTTTTGTAAGAAGATTCCAAATCATTATCATCAAAATCCTCTCATATATTATACGAAATATCATCCAAAGAACTTTCACTTAAATTATTTTTATTTTTTCTTATCCAATCCAAGCAACAATTATGAGCTACTCTATAAAGCCAAGGTTCAAATTTTTGAGTATTATCAAATTTATCTATTTTTTGTAAAACATGAAAAAAAACATCTTGTGTAAGGTCAGAAGTAATATTTTTATCAAAATTAAAATGATAATAAATATATCTATAAATTTTATCTCAATATCTATCTATTATTAAATAAAAATCATTCTTATTTCATTTCAAAATTGAATCAATCACATCATTATCACTATATGACTCAAAATTAGAATCTTTATCAAAAAAATCAAAACTAAATTTTACTATAGATCAAGAATGATATCATAAAATATCTGTAATTCAAATCTGGTAGCTCATTTTGAACTTAAAATAGTTAATAAATTAGACTCATACCTTATAATAAATTTCTTTTTCCACTAAATCTTTTTTTCTTCACCATTTTAAAGCAGAAATTTCTTTAATTACATCAATCTTCTCTGGATCATTAATAGGCTTAGTATAAGGATTTATTGGAGCAATACTAAAAGGTCTAGTTGGTTGGGTATCTACAGAAAGCCTCATAACTCCCTTAAATTTATCCATATTAACTAAGTCTGACTTACTAAATTCAGGTGAAAAAACTCTTTCAAGAAATTCAGCATCTTCAGGTCAAACTTTATATGACATAATACTTCAAACATTACCAAAAATAGCTTTTGAAAGATCTAGATCTCATCATAAACCATGAGATTTTAGCTGATCAATATATTGATGTGCAATAGTAAGTCATAACTTATATTTTCTTGCCTCAGAAAGTATACTTTCAATAGACTGACTTACATAATTTTGAAACTCATCTATATACAAATAAAATGGTACTCTGTCCTTTTCAGGTATACTGGCTCTTTGCAAAGCTGCTACTTTTACTTGAGTTGTAATAATTCTTCAAATAAGTTCACTATTAATTTCTCATAATTTTCACTTACTTAGATTAACTAATATAACTTTTCATTCTTGCATTGCATCAGCCATTTTGAAAGAAGATTCAGTCTGTCAAATTATATTTCTTATTATTGGTGTAGTAGTAAATTGTCAAAATTTAGCTTGAAAAAAAGGAATAGCTTCGGCTTTTTCTCTATCTCACATAGCAGCATATGTTTTTTCCCACCAATTTCTTACCACAGGATTTTTTACATTTTTTAATTTAACTTTTTGAAATGCTTCATCAGCAAACAATCTAACAATCTCAACCATAGTTCAACCATCAGGTTGATCCATCAAAGTCAATGCACCATTTCTAAAATAATCCTGAATTCTAGGACCAAATATCTCATGACCATATAAGTTTATAAACATATCAACCAAATCACTAACTACAACATCTTTTTGCTCTTCTGTTTCTGCTTCAAAAGCATTAAGACCTATAGGATAATCAAAATTTGCTGCATCAAAATATATTAAATCATTAATTCTTTCTTTTGGAAAATGCGATAGTAATCATTCACATAAATCACCATGAGGATCAATTAGACAAAATCATCTATTATTTATCAAATCATCCTTTGCTTGAACCATAAGCATAGTAGATTTACCAGTACCAGTTTGTCATATACAATAAAAATGTCTAAATCTATCTTCAGGTTGTATTTTTATCTCTTTATTTACTCATGAGTACAAATTATTTCATATCATAAGTCAATCAGAAGGCACATTATCAGGTGCAGGTACTATTTTAAAATTTTGCCACTTAATTCTTGGGTTTTTATTAAATTTTCAATGAGGAAAATGATACAAAGAAGCTAGCTCTTTCATATTAAGTATTTGTCAATTATTTCAAGACATAATATTAGAATAGTTTGTTTGCAAACTTACAGATGATCTAGCTATATAATCTTTCACAAATCAATCTGTATCTTTAGATATAGATAATTTTATTTTATTCAATCATGTATAATTAAACTGACTCATAGACCTTTCTAAGTCTTTTAATATATTTTTTGACCTTTTAGGATCTGGACTTATAGATAAAGCTCTAATTTTAACCATAAACAACTCTCATTCTGTTTTTGCATCAATATCCTGAGTTTGAGATTGAGTATATTTACTCTTTTTTTCTTCTCATCACTCTCATTCAGAAGATTCAGAATAGTCAAATAATTTCTTTATAAATCAAAATATAGAAAATCATGATTTTGTTTTTGCATTTTCTACTTTTTCAGAAAACTCAGACTGTTTATCATCAGGAAGTGGTGTTACAACAAATTGCAATGCAAGCTTTTCCTCCCAGTTTACTTTAGAGAAAGAAGAAAGAATACTATCCATTGGATCTACTTCAAAATTATCATAAGTTTTAATAGGTAAAGTATCTTCTTTGGCTAATTTGATCTCTCCACCTACTGCAAATTTTCATGCATCTAATATTTTAACCTGATCAATTTTATCTACAACAGATCATGGATAAAAAGATGATATTAGTTTTTCAAATGTTTCAACATAGTCAGAAGGAACTCATATTATAAAATTTATCATTTCCTTCTCCACTATCATTTCTAGACTTATGAAATATTGTCAGAACTTATCACTCTTAAAACTTCAGTCATATATTGAAGAAAAATTTTTATAAAGCTGATTCATTATCTCAACATTTTGTTTCATTGAAGATATATGATCATCTCATTCTCAATCAGACTCTTTACGAGGTATTTTTATTTGAAGAAATTTAAGTTCTTTTGACTTTTCTTCAATATTTTTAACAACAAAATAAAAATGTATATATTTTATAACAAAATAGGATACTAAAAAAACTATAAAGAAAATTATTAAGTAAGCTAATAGCATTTAGTTATATTTTTGACTAAAATTAATTTACATTGTAACTATTTTTATTTTTTTTTCAAATATTTTTAATAGTATATTAAGACTTGTAATACAACTTTTTATTAAGTTCCCACATAAATATAGCAGATGTTTGTCAAACATTCAAAGACTCTTTTTTTCACAACATATCAATATGAATGATATCATCTACAAACTCCAATGTTTCTTCTAAAACTCAAGTAAGTTCATTTCAAAAAACTATTCAAAAATCATTATAATCTAAATTATAGTTTAATAAATTCTTTGAAGTTCATTTAACTATTTCAGCAGCTAACAGATTTCAATATTTTGATTTAATAAAATCATTTGCTTTTTTAGTATTATAAAAAGTTTTTATATTTACTGATTTTTCTGAACCCAAAGCTGTCTTACTAACTCAAATCTTATCTGGTCAGGGAGTATATCAAGATATTAGCACATCATATCACAATGCATCAGCAGTCCTTATAATATTACCCACATTATAACAGCTACGAATATTTTCTAATACTACGGCAGGCATGTATAATTAACTTATCATACTAAAATATGCTGTATTTTTATCCATTCACAAATCTCTAGAATGAGAATAAATTAATGGAACTATATCTCTATTCATTTTTTTTGATAATAATGAAAAAGTTTTAAGAAGAGTTAGATTATTAGTAACAGAATTATTAATTTTCTTAAGATCATGATCTACTATAGCTTCTGATAATTTTTTATCTGTTCAAGTTTTATTTTTAAAATCATCATATAAATTACTAGAAAATATAATACCCAATGACTCATCTTTCTCAAGACTATCTTTTAGCAAATTTACAAGTTTTATATAATTTTTTTCATATCAAATAAATATAGGCAAAATAGAATCAAGTTTTTTTGAAGTTAATAAGAAAGGAAGTTGACAATCAATACTATCCATATTAATATCTTTTTCAATTAACTCAAAACTTGAAACAGCACAAAATTTTTCTTTTAAATTAGAATTTATTCTTATATTTCATAACAAATTCATATAGTTTGAAATATTAGGTGTTCATATTCATTTTATCTCATTTGAATTTCATATTATTATAAATTTATTTAAATTTTTATTATTTGCCAAATAGTTATATCAAGACGATATATTAGTTCAAACATATACATAAGCCTCATCAGGAGACAAAATAATTCTAGTATCATTCTTTGGAAAAGAATCAAATATATCATTAGTTGATAACATAAAATTTATTACCATCTCATGCAAAAGTTGTGGCGAATTAGGATAGTACATAATATAAATTAATATATAAATTTAATCTTTACAATTACTTATTAAGTTCAATACAAATTTATCAGCTAAACGGTACCTTCTGTTGAAATCTTCAAATTCCATGAAAACAACTCATACATTTTCAATATAATAATCATAAAATATCTCAGAAATATCTTGTTTGATACGATCAATAAATCAAGATTCACAATTTTTATAAACAACTACTATATCATAATCAATTTTATTTCAAAAAACTTTTCATAAGTAGTATTTATCTATCATATTAAAATAAGAATCAAAAGACTTTTTAAGCTCAAACTCTAAACTATAAAGAAATATATTCCTAACCAAATCCTCTACTTCATTATTAAGATATATTGACCACTTATTTGAATCTTTATCAATTTCTACTATTTGGGCATCTAATAAACTATCAATTTGCTTTTTAATAGCTGTAAAAGACCAATTTAAGTCAGACTCTAGAGCTCTAAGTGACACTCACTGCCTTTTAAAAAGTAAATATTTAATTATTCCTGCTCTAGTCTTACTACCTAAAAATTTTTCTATATTCATATCAAAAAAACTATTATTATATATAAAGATTTTTATCTTAGTCTTTCACAATATCTTCAAATATCAAGTTAGCTATAACTGCAATAGGTACAGATAAAACAATTCATACAAATCACATTAAAGAACCTCAGATAAGCATAGCAATTATTATCAATAAAGGACTAACTCATAAAGCCTGATTCATAACTAAAGGAACTAAAATATAATTTTCAAATCACTGTATTAATATGTATATCATAGCAATTATCAAAAATCAAACAAATCAATACTCTGAAATCGCAACTAAAAGTGCTGGAATAGCTCAAAGAATAGGTCATATTATAGGTATAAATTCAGTTATTCAAGCTATCAATGCTAATGTAAACTTATTAGGTAAATCTATTCAAAACAATGCAACAGTATTTAGAAGAATCAAAACTGTAATAAAAATAAATATACTCAATAGAAATTGTCATTTAAGCCAAAATCAAAGTTTTTTATAAAGTTTTTGTAATTTAACTATAACATAATCTTTTTTTCAAGAAACTGAACCTATAAAATTCATAACTGAATCTTTTTGTGCAGAGAAGAATATAGCAAGCACAAACACTAATAATATTTGAAATATAGCAGAGAAAAATCAAGCAACTACACTTGCTGCTATAGAACCAACATCTCTTACAAATTCACCTCATTCAGAAATTAAGTCATTAAGGTTTTGCTGTAAATAATCCTGAACTTCTGATATAATATCAACATTTTCTAATTGCTCAAGTATAACAGCCTGAATTAATCAAGGTAATATAGTGCTATTTTTTATCACTTCTTCTAGTCAGTAAGTTCTTATATCCTTTTCTATTCAAGCAACTATATCAATAAATGACTGCATAATATCTGCACTCTGTGCTAAGACAAAAGGAATTATAACAACAAATCAACTAATTAATAATAACAAAAGCAATACATAAGAAAATATAATAGAAGCTATTCTAGGTATAAATTTTTGAAAAAAATCAATAACTACTTCCATAGCTATAGAAATAATATATGCAGCTATTATTAAGTACAACAATTCTAAAGAATTAAATAAGACATAAGCAATATATAAAACAAATATTCAAATCAACCAAAAAGTTAGAATATAACTTAAATCATATTTTTTTGTGGCTTCATCAATATAAGACTTTTTCTTTTCTTTAGTAACTGACTTATCTAACTGTTGAATTTCTTTAAGTTCCTGTTCTTTCTCTTTCTTTATCTTATTTGTCTTATGCCTTAAGTTCTTGATTACAGAATTAATTGGCCTTATAATTTTTCTCATTTTTTTTAATAAAATTATTAAAACTGAAGTCAAAATTATTAATTATTTCTTTCTTTATAAGTTTTTTTTCAACTGTTTCAACTCTTTCTTTTAAATCCAATGTGTATTTTTTATTAAAAACTATAAAAATTTTATAATAGTTTTTTCAAAATCTTTTTTTTATATATCATTTTTTATTTATATAATCTACAATAGATCTTTTAATAAAATTCCTTACAACTGCTTTTTTTGATAATTTTGTAGATAACTGTAAAGAAAATTGATTATATTTTCTGTTTGGATATTGTTTATAATAAAAAAAAGTAAAATATTTTCAAGAAATCAAATTCTGTTTTCTAAAAAGAAAATTAATATCTTTACCATTTAATCTATATATTTTTTTTAACATCAATATTTTCAATATTTAAAATAAATTCAAAAACAGCATTTTCAAAGCCCACATTATATCTTAGTTTTTCTCTTAGTGAAATTATATCATTAATAATTAAATAATATCATTTATTATAAAAATTATATCACAAAGCATCTAAAAATAGTTCAAAAATTCAAATTTCACGAAAATAAGAAATATCTTTGAGTTTTTGGTTATATTTTCAATTAGATTGAAGTAAGTCTAATAAAGAATAGAATTTATCTCTTATCTCAGAAAATGATACAGATAAATTATTCTCTCATTTAAGAAGCTTTATTGCATATCAAATTCTTCAAGAAGAGAAGTATATAGCATCATCTATATCATCTTTTTGGAATTCTGGATATGAATCATATACACAATCTCTAATCACATCAAATTCAGGTATTTCAAACTTAATTAGAAAAGCTCTTGATAATATTGTCTCAAGTAATATATTTTTATTAGATGTTGTTGCAAATATATAAACATTAGAAGGAGCTTCTTCAAATGTCTTTAAAAATGCATTTGCAGCATTTATATTCATCCTATCTATATTTTCTATTAATAATACTTTATACTTTCAAGTTGGTGTTTTACTCAGCCAGTCTATTATTTGCCTTGCTCAATAATCATATATATTTCACAAAGAAGGAATATCAATATAAGGATTTTTTGAATTATCAACCCTAATTATATGATTTTTTCACAAATAATCTGAATAATCTTTAATATACAAAAAGTCTGAATAATAATATTCAGACAATATTCTTTTTACATTATTTTTCACTAAAGTTGTTTTTCAAATATTACTTGCTCAAGATAAAATAAAAAAATTTATATCTAAAGAATCATCCTTTATTTTATTAAAAATATTATATAAATTATCTTGAGCTGATTTGTTTCAACATATCATAAATTTTATGAAAATATAATTATCTAAATCTAGTCTCTTATTCTTAAATTAACAGTACCAACAACTCTAGGATAGTCTTCATATTCAACAACAACTCTAATTCTATAATCTCAAGCTTCATCATATGTAGTCGTAGCAGTTGCATAAGACCTTCACTCTCATGAAGCTGTTCTTCAATTTCAAAAATCCCACTGTATACTATCAATTGATCAATCAGTAGAAACTTCAAACTCTACTCTATCTCAAACTCTAGCACTTTGTGTTGGATGTGAAGGTATATTTATATCAGCAGATCTTTGTTCTCTTTGCACAAAAACCTTCTGACATATTTCTTCTGATTCTCATTCTCTAGTCCTAACTGTAACACAAGCATCATATTCTCAATCACCTCTATCGGAATCAAAACTATATGTATGAGAAATTTGTCATTGATTAGAATTAGATATGGTTTCTCAGTCTCAAAAATCCCAAGAATAATAAACTATACTATCATCAGGGTTAGTAACTCTAGACGCAGAAGCATCTAAATTTACTCTTAAAGGCTCTTCTCAGGAATCAGGTGAAAGCTCTAAGATAGGTATAACTGGCAATTCTTCAACAATAACATCAATATTTTCACTTACCACATTTCACCTATTATCTTCCACTTCTATCTCAATATCATAAGATCATTCTTCTCATCTAAATTCGTATTCAAAAGAATCATCTCATTCTGATAAAAATGTTTCTCAATCAAACAATACAGATAAATCATAAGAAGCATCTGGATCAGGATCAATATCATCAACCACTACTCTAATATCCGTTGGTATAACATCAATTTCTAACTCAAAATCTTCATTCAAATCTACTTGAGTATAATCTAATTCAGATCATCTTTTCAAATATATTGAATAATCTATTTCATAACTATCAACTAAAGAATAAAATTCCTCCGATTCACATGTTCAAACTTCTCAGTCAGAAGTTTCATAAGATCAATATATAATATAATTTTCTCATTCTGATAATGGGACATTAAAACTTCAATCTCTTGATGTTTCTTCTTGTTCTACAAGATCTTCTGAAAGATTAACAATTTCAATATCATAAGTTTGTGGTGAAGCAGATGCTGGAGCAGATACATCAATACTATAATTATTTCAAGATCTAGGATCATAAGAAATATTACAACTAGGAACTGATGATTCTTGTGTTCTAAGAGCTATCAAGTAATAATCATCTGAAATATCAGGAAGCCTAAAATGAACATTATTAAGTCTAGCATCTCTAAATGTATGAACCAAATTACTAGTATTTGATTGATCAACTTCTCAATCTCAAGTAAGATCCCAATCAACATTAACTTCTGGCAATCAAAGATCAGTAAACAATGATCAAGCATCAAACCTTACATTTGAAGGAGTCTGACCAATCAACATTTCAGTTCTTGATTGATTCATATCATATGATCATCAATTCACAGATATATTTATTTCTGAATCAAAAGACAAAGACATAACATTCTCACTTAAAGAAGTATCTTGTCATTCCGACATATAATTAACTACAAGCTCTATATCATAATCTCACTGACTAGTATAAAGACACTCTCAGTCAAAAAATCAACTATCTCAAAATATATTTCAAGATTTTTCTAGTGTCTGTCAATTATCACAATCAATCTCTAAACTACTTATATTTTGTACATTTCAAACTTCAGAAGGCAAACTATCTATAAAGACTCATTCATTAACCTGGAATCTAAAATATGATGGAGCAATTAATGGGCGCTCTCAAATTAGTTCAATTTCTCATCACTTTTTTAGTAAATATCAATTAACAAGATTGTCAGTAGCAATTTCTACTTCTCAAGTTAAATCATTAATATTAATAATACTTATTGTTCAAAAAACTAAACTAACAAGCAAAAATATTCATCATAACAAAGATCAAATTATATATTTGAATTTTGATAATTTTACTGTGAAGAACTTATATAAATTTGACACCAAAAGGAAAAAAGAGAAAAAGAATAGTAATCAAAAGAAAAGAACAGCAAAAATCATAAGCAAATTTCTAACTGTCTCTACCTCAAGTCACACAGCTGATAAAGTATCAGGATTAGTTATCACCCAATATAATGCTCAAATTGTAATAAGTAAAAATAAAAAGAAAAATCAAACACATCAAATTATAAATCATTTAATAGATATAGAAGATCACCTTTTAACTTTATTTGTTTGATGTGTTTTAGAAGCCTGTCTATTTTGGTTCGTAGACTTATTATTATTAGACTGATTATTTACAGTACTATTGTTTTGTTTATCTTGTTCAGACATTTTATATTTTTTATAGGTTATAAAATTTATAAAGAATATTATTAAAAATATCTAAAAATTCAATAGAAAAAAATAGCATCATTTCTTTAATCTTGATTTTTGAATTCAAAACTATATAAAATAATCATTTAAAATATTAGACTAAATGATATATGATAGAAAAATTACAAATAGAAGAAAAAAGCAAGAAATTTCTATGGGAATGAAAAAATTTTGAACTAAAAACATGAAAGTTAGCTAGTCAATCAGATTGATCAGTTGTTGTAAGTTTATGAGACACATCATTATTAGTGACGGCAGTAATGAATGAAAGTCCTGATGAAGATAAGGATTTTATGCCACTTACTATAGATTGTAGGGAATCATTTTATGCAGCATGAAAAATTTGATGAGCAATATATATTAGAAGAGAATGAAAACCATCAGAAAGAACAGTCTTAGTTTCTAGACTTACTGACAGACCTATAAGACCTATGTTCCCTGAAGGTATGATAAACGATGTAGTGATTACAATAACTCCCCTAAGTGTAGATAAAGAAAATTCAATGTGAGTACCAAGTATAATATGAGCAAGTGCAGCTTTAAAAATGGCATGAATACCTTTTGAATGACCAGTATGAGCAGTTAAAATTTGATACAAAGATTGAGATTTTATAGTAAACCCTACATACAGTGAGGTTAATGAATGAACACTAGAATTAACATTAGCTGGAACAGAAGACACTATTACTATGGTTGAATGTTGAGCAAAGGAAATACCTGAAGATATCCTTATAGAAGCATTTAAAATATGACAAGAAGAAATAAAAAAAATTTGTAGTAAACAAAAAGAATTTTTGGAAAAATTTGAAATTGAAGAAAGAGAGATAAAAACAAATAAACCAAGTGAAGATTTAATTTCATATATAAAACAATTAATTGATAAAGAAAGCTTGGAGGGTCTTATACCAAGTTGAAAAAAGGAATTTAACAAAAAGATTGATAAAATAGAAGAAAAAGTATTATCTTTAGTAAATGAAAAAATTGAAGATAAAGAAAATAATATATTTACAAAATCAAAAGTAAATTCAGCTTTATTTAAAATAGTAAAAGAATTCATTAGAGATAAAATATTAAACAAAGAACAAAGAGTTGACTGAAGAGAATTAAATCAGATAAGACCACTTTATTGTGAAGTTTGACTAAATAGTAGAATACATTGAATATGATTATTCCAAAGATGAGAGACACAAGTATTTTCAGCAACTACTCTAGGTGCACCATGAGATGTACTATTGGTTGATGATATGGAGTCAGATGCTGAGGAAGTTAGGTTTATGCATCATTA
This sequence comes from uncultured Candidatus Peribacteria bacterium, assembly GCA_964483725.1. Taxonomy (GTDB): domain Bacteria; phylum Patescibacteriota; class Gracilibacteria; order Absconditabacterales; family Absconditicoccaceae; genus CAZACQ01. The sequence goes on from CAZACQ010000003.1 coordinate 40,646, forward strand.
TAACATGCCAGCATTTAGTACAAATGAAGCAAGACCTTCAAGAGCTGCTAGTAGAAGAGAAATATGACATTGAAAACTTGCAGAAAAAGCAATACTACCTGTATTACCCAATGAAGAAGATTTTCCATATACATTAAGAGTTGTTAGTGAAGTATTTTCTTGTAACTGATCAACATCTATGGCAAGTGTATGTGCAAGTACATTATCTTTAATGGATGCATGAGTTCCTATTAAAAATCCTGTTAGCTGAATTGCTATGTGACTAGTAAGCGATTGAGAAAATTATAAAATTTTAACAGATATACAGTGAGTTGAAGATTTTACATGAGATATGGATTTTAAGGTTGCATGAACTAAAGAATGAATAACTGCACTTCAAATGGATATGAAAATAAAATGATTAAAAATGTCAGTTATTAAAGAAGCTATTTCTACAGCAAACAAAGCTAGATGAGATATACTAGATTTTATGTTAGAAACTATTGATAAACCATCAGAAGAATTAAGTATACATGCACCTAAGATAACTACAATAAAATTGAAGCCTAGTCAAGTTAGAGAAGTTATTTGATCTTGATGAGCTAATATCAATGAAATAACTAAACAAACTTGAGTTAAAATAGACTTTAAAGAAGATTGAACTACAATAATTACAGCTAAAGACTCTGAATCAGAAAAACATGCAATCAAAATGATAAAAGATAGTACTTGGAACCCTGAAGTATGACAAGTTATAGAAGGTACAATAAATAGAGTTGAACAATATTGATTATTTGTAGAAGTATGAAAATGAAAAACATGACTTTGTCATGTAAAAAACTTATGAAAATGATTTATAAGTGACCCTAAAACACAGTACAAAGAGTGACAAAAAATTAGAGTTAAAATAATAGGTATAGATGAAAATAGTTGAAAAATTGAATTGAGGAAAGAAGAGTAATTTTATATATATAAAATAAAACAATGGCTATTGTATTCGAAGTTTTTAAATGAGTATTCTTCTTAATGTCAATCATAGTATGATTATTTTTTCTTAGATGAGATTATTTTATGTCTGAAACAAGCTTTGAGCTATACTGAACAATATTAATGCCAATATATATTATAATGGCATGAGTAATGATATGATATATAGCATCAGTAATATGGATTATTAAAGATGATATAAAAGAAGAAGCTGAAAAAAATAAAGTATATACAAAAACTTTTGCTATATGAACTTTTATTTGAGTATTATCATGAATAGTTTATATATTTATTTAAATCAAAAATGAGATTTTTAATATTAATTATATCACTAATATTTCTTAGCTGATGCTTTGGTTGATGATACGAAAAAAAAGAAATTAGCTTCGAAGATAAGTTTACTATGAATATTAATGAAAGTTTTGATAATGTATGAAAGTGACAGTTTGATTGACAGCAGATTTCAAAAAAAATAATAAAAGCATTTTTAGAACGTGAACAAGATTCCGATTTTAATGATAATTTTATAGTTACAAAAAGAGAAATAAAAACTGAGGTTACTCCAGAAGTATTTTCTGAATGAAATTATAAAAATATTCAAAGACAGATTACTTGACTTAGAAATATATCATGATTAAGAAAACATGAATTTACTTGTAATTGAAAAAATATTATATGATACTACTCAATGTTTAATGTTCATCAATCTATATTTGACGAAGATACAAAATACTATTTACTACAGTATTATTTTATTTATAATGATAGATGATATATATTATCATTTTCTTCTAGTGATGATAGATATGATGAGTTTATAGAAAGTATTGAAAGTATATCATGTAAATAATTTTATATTATTATATTTAATAAAATGTCAAACAATCTTGTAATAGAACCTTATAATCCAACACCAGTTTGAATGATATGAAAATTCTGAATTGGACTTATAATATGATTAATGATTGCATTTTTTATATTTATTTTACTGATGGTATTCTGAGGTCTTTTTGATGAAGCAATAAGATCAACAATGTGAGGAAATGCTTCAGCAAATCCAGTATTATCACTTATAATAATGATAATAGCATTTCTTGCAGCATTTTTATGAAATGTAATGGTTTGAATAATATATAACTTATTTTTCAACAATAAATACTATGATCTAGGTAAAACACTTAGTTTAGTATCTATTATTAATATATTTCTGTTTTTCATAATGGCATTAATATATGTTGTTTATAATTCTAATGCAGAAGTACTATTTCTTGTATTAGCATTTCATATATTTTTTGCAGTTTTCTTATCTATCACAATAATGGAAATTGCAACTAATCCAAATTATAGTTGAGTACATATGATTTGAGCAACTATATGACTTATAATTTCCATACTTATATTCCTTATTGTATATAATACATTAAATATTGGTATATGAGATTGAATAGAAATGCTATTTATACTTCCTCCATTATTATCTTATACAATAGTACCATTATTACATTCTTTATGGGAAAAATTATATTATAAATTTTATGAAGCTGGTAATAATTTCTTATACATACCAAGTATTGATGAGGTACTTGTAAATGAAGAAGATGAAGATGATGTTAATGTAGAAAATTTATAAACTTATAAAATTAAAGTATGATATTTTATCATATATGATCACTAATAAAAATTATAATTGGACTAAGTGTAATATACTTACTATATAACTATATAAATATATATCAAGATCCATTGATTGCTATAGGTTTCTGATTTTTTTGACTATTTTTAGTTACTTGGTGAGTTAGTTTTTATATATTTTTCATATTACAAAAATTTTTTTCAAAACTTGATAACCTAAAAATATCATCAAAAAGCTATAAATTATCTTTACTATTTTGATTATTTTTATTGATTAATTTATCATTTGTAATACTAGAAGAACGAAACAAAATAATATGATTAGCAATATTAATAATCTTTATAATTTTACATATAGTTACTATGCTAGAAAATGAATAAAAAAGAAAACATTATTGAAATTTTGGAAGAAGTATATGATCCAGACTTCCCTGCTATTGATATATATAATTTATGACTTATCTATGATATAAATATTGAAAAAGATTGACTTATTTTTATTACTATGACATTAACCACCCCAGCCTGCCCATCTGCTGATTTAATAATGTCAATGACTAAACAAGCTATATTAGATAATTATCCAGATCATGAAGTAGAAATTGAACTAACATTCGAACCACTATGGTCACCTGCAATGATAAAAGATGAAGATTTAAAAAGAATGTTTGAATAAACTATAAATCATTTAAGAATTTTTTATATTGCTTTGCAACATAATAACGAAGATATATTGTAGCAAATATAGAATCAAGATTTAATAAAACACCATGTATAGCTACCTTTGTTTGAGTATCTAAAACATCATCAGACATACGGTAAAACAAAAGATTAATCAAAAATAAAGCAATAATTACAACTATATTTGCCCTTTGAAATGGTTGTTCCCACACTTCCTGTGATCATACTTTAAATCATTTTGATTTTATTTTTTGTATCCAAACTGAAAAAGTACCAATTACATTATCTGCATTTGAGTATGAAGATGTATATAGTGCTTTTAATAAATCAGAATTTCAACCAGTGATATAGGAAATAAAATGTAAAAAAGGTCATGCCACAGAAGATGCCAAAAAACTACTTAAAGCATAAGTATTCAGTCAGTCCATTTTAAAATTTTTATTTTTTATAGACATTTTGAATCTTTGCAAAAATCATCATATAGTATCTCAATTTCATGAAACCCGTCTAACAATAGCTTCAGCAATTCAGTCTTCTTTATATCATAATGCATCTGCAATCATTCAAACTCATATTCATCATGCGAATCAAGCAAACATTCAATTACCAAAATCAAGATATTCATCAATATCATTTTTTACTAAGTAATCATCTAGCTCTTTTGCTTTTAGTAAAAAATTATCATACCAAGATTGTAGTTTTTTTCAATCATCTGTATCCTTTATACTTTCCCAATAATCTCAATAAAATCAATTATAAATATTAAAATTAATATCTAAACTTGGATCTTCTTTCAAATGTTTAAAAATATATGATGTATCCTTTAGTAAATCCAAAATCAATATATCAATTGAATTCTTTCAAGATAGGGTTTCAGATAATTCTTTTCAATCAGAACTTAATAAGTCTGATAATGATATATCATTTTCTATTTTCTCAAAGAATTTACTCTCAAAAGAATACATAACTATAAATATAAGGTTTAAAGTCAACTGATGTATACATAAATAAAAATAAATGTCAATTAAAAAAAAGTAATAATGATTGACAATTTTAATTTAATATATATACATCATTAATATAATTATTTAGATTAATAAAGAAAATTTTTATGGATAAAATTAAAACTCAAGAACTTAATGAAGACTTACCTAAAAAATTAGAATCAGCATGGATGTATATATCTACTTTACTTATATGAAATGATATAAATACCCTAAAAGAAAATGAAAAACTAATAAAAGTTTTACAAAATGCAAGTGAAAAAGTAGCAGAAAACTTATGAATAGATTATTATGATATTAGTGATGAAGATATAATATGAAAGCTAGAATCCATACAAGACCTTATAGCTAAGGCGATGGAGAATTACGAAAACAATAATTTAGACTACTCAAGAAATTCAGTTGATATAATACTTAAAACAGCTGAAAGACTTGAACATTGATTAAAAACTCCATTAGAAAAAACTGATATATCAGAAGAAAGTAAAAAAGAGCTAGATAAAAAGATTTTTGAACGATTATTAAAAACTCAAGAAATTTACTGAGAAGTTTTTATGAATAGAGTTTTAATTTTAAATAAACAATGACAAGAAGTATATTACCATTCATGATGAGTTGAAGAAGTTTTCCAAGAAGATATAAAACCACTAATTGAACAGCATAATAAATGAACGTGATTAGTAAAATTAAGAGGACAAGAGTGAGAATATTTTGATATCCTTATAACAACATGATCTTGAGAGGATGCATATAAAATACTTCTTGATAATAGTGAAGGTACTATAGAATCAATAACTGCTTGAGCTGAAGAATGAGTATGGAAAAAATTAAGTTTAGAAGTAATATATTTAGCACAAGAAGTAAGTAAAATATTAGAAAATGAAAAAACAGATTAGTAATTTCTAATATTAAAAAAATAAATAACTATTATTTTATATTTATTAGAATTTTTATATATTCTATATTTGATATGGACTGAAAACAAATAAATAATTCATTAAATTTGATACAATCTTATTATAGATTTTTATATTTATGACTTTTCCTAGAAGATATAATAAAAGAAAATGATATAAGTCAATTTGCAAAAGATGTAAATATAAAAACTTGAGAAAATACTTCTTTCAAACTTAAACAACAAACAATTCAAAGCTTATTGAAAGAAATATACAATAATCCTGATAAACAAAACATATTTTGATACTTTACTCAGTTAACAATGTTTAGATGAATTTCTGCAACAATGAAAGAGTTAGTTGAAGAAGAAAATAATTTTAAGAGTTTCTTACAATCAAGCTTAAAAAGTAAATATTTTGATTTTGAACAAATAATTAGATTTATAAGGAATATACTATCACATAATATAGATACTAATATTATTATAAAACAACAAGACTATGCTAGCCAGAAAATTTATTTACTATCAAGATGAAAACATATTGTTAATTTTAATTTTAGATACAAAAAAATTTTTTGACAATATTGGACATGAGACCCAAAATACTGAATAAATATGAAGATAAATTTTAAAAAGATATCTCATAACGATAAATTCTTTAATATAATAAGTTTACATGATTTATTTTTATTGTCAGAATTATGCTATAATTTAGTTCAAATATATAAACACAAAAAAAAGAAAGCTTAATAGCTTTCTTTTTTTTATTTAACTTCTAATACTATTATTTGAGAAGAAGAAGATATACTTTGATTTATTAATCATTGTATAGTACTATGATATTGCTGTGGTTGTTCTTGATAAAGTGAGTATAAGTCAATAAAGTTCAATAAGACTTCTTTATCACCCTGCTCTAATTCATTAATTTCATTTATTATTTCAATATTTTGATGAGCAGTTCAATCAATAAGTGCTTCAGCATATTTTGAAAGTGCATCAGCATCTTCTAATGTAATTCAAGACATATCGGCTAGATCTGAAACAGCTTTAAAATTAGATAATCTATGATTAAATATATCAATTATAGGTTCTATAGAATTTGGTCAAGACCAGTATCTTGCAGTAGACATACGAGCACGAAGAAGTTTTAAATCTGCAGGATCTGATTCTCACAATACTGATTCAAGTTCACTATTACTAAGATAAAAAGCATATTTAGCTCATATATTATTACTTGATACATAATCAACATATCATTCTTGAGCAAGTGCAGCCAACATACTTATTGATCAATGATCAATAATTTCTCAAGTTTGCTCATTAAAGTTAGCAAAAAACCTATGGAACAAACTTACATTACCATCTCACATAACTACTGTTCCAATATTTGGATCAAGAGCAATATAATTTATTCACTGATCCTTAAGTCTCAAGTAAGAATTACAAACATCATTATCTGAAAACATTTCCCAAAGCCATGTAAGAAACTGATCATACCTAACATTATATTGATTCTCTACAAAATACCTTGCATAGGTTCATGCTATATAAACTCAATCATCTTCATGTCTATTGTTAACCTTATCTAAGAATTTATTATAATGACCAAATTGTATATAAAATATATCATCTGCTCTATATGGAGAAATTATCTCTTGTGAAGTTTGAACTCAGGTAGGTCAAAGCAATTCTTCTATTTTATTTTCTACTCATACTCACTGCTTATACCACATAAAAGGTCAAGCTCATCATTGTCATGATATTCTTAGGAAATTAAGAAATATCATAAAGAATGATATAAAAATAATTATTCATATGAATATATTAAATAATAATTGATTATTTTTATTATCTCAAACATCGACCGACAATCTATATACAAAAACCAAAAAAGAAAGTATAATCCAAATTATAAGTCATAATCAATACCACAAAATTCAACCTCAAATAAAAAACCAAATAGTCCAAATCAACAATGTAACTGAACTTATACCAATCAAAAGCTTATCAAAAATGAATATTCAATAAAATAATCAAATTATTATTAAGAAAAGTAATATTAACCATATATATCAAACATCTGTATAAAAACTACTCTCATTTTGCAAAGACCAATTAAAAGTCATATTAAAAGGAACAAGATAAGAATATGGAATATATAAATCATTTTGATTAATGATATCTCATCTTGCTAATTCTTCACTTTCATAAACAACACAGTTTTCATCAACATCAGTTCACTCGCCCACAATACAAACATTTTCTATATATATTGAATTAGATTGATAATACTCCTCTATACTTGATATCTCTTCGCTAAACTTATTAATAAGGTAAGATTCTGATTCTGAATCAAATCATTCATAACTAACAATTTCATGCAGATAATCATATCATGCAGATCATCAAGATAATTGGTCATATGCTTCAAGAACATAATCTTTATTCATATTTTGGATGTGTGATGAATAAGTACACAATATATTTGAATCTCAGTTAGGTCAAATACATGAATTTCAAGAAGGAAAAAATGTCTGCCACCAAGGATTCTCAAAATGTCTCCATCAATAACCAACATATCTTCACACATCTTCTGCATAAGTATCTCAAGGAGCATCTCTAAGTCATTCATATAAGTCATCACTATCTTCTATTCAAGACAAGGAACATGAGTTATCGTTTAATCAAGCCATACTAGTTGAAGCAAGCAAAGGAACAGAATCATCTATGTTAGAGTCAAATTTATCTTCTTTAATTTCAGAATTTTGAGATAAAAATATATCTTCAACAAATCTAATAGAATCAAATTCTCTTCATCTCATATGATCTTCATATAAAATGTATGATCACTTAAAAATTACCAAAGTTAGAACAAAACTAAGTCACCAAAATACCATCAAAAGTAAGTATGAAAAGAAATTTTTTGTAAACTTAAGGAATACAGAAACAAAAAATCAAGCAAATCAAATAATTATAGAATACAATGAGTTAGCATAAGATATATAATCTCTGATACCCCTAAACTCAACAAAGGAAAGAAGTCATATTATAATTATAAATATTGAAATAACAGCTATTCATCAAATCCACAACCATGTAAGAAGCAATCAAAATCAAACTGCATCCAAAAAAGCAGTAGGTTTACTCATAACTGCAACTGCAAATAAAAATCAACTAATTACAAAGTAAATCAACAAATTATAATTAATCTTTATATTTCTTAATTTAGTAAGTTTGCCTTTATTATCATTGTTTTCTTCATTATTTCAAGCATTTTCATTGGTTTCTTCTGGTGGTATTTCTTGTGTTTTTTTAATTGCCACAAATCAACTATAAATAGCTAATATAACTATAGCCATAACTCATAAGTCTGTTTTATTGTCAACAAAAACCAAAAATGCTCACATTCAACTAGTAAGCCATAGTAATACAAACAACCAAGACATATTAAATATTAATCAAGAATAGTTTGAAACTGATTTTATTCTATCAGATATATAATTAATTACTTCTTTAAGTAAAGCTAGAGAAAAAAGTAGAACAAATATTCAACTAAAAAAGTTTCAAACAATAGCATAAGTATCTGCAGATATCCAGAATAACCTCTCTAAAGGAAAAGCCAAAGCAAACCAATATGCAATATAACTATACCAAAGTTGAAATCTAGTACTCATCTGAGATTCATCCCAATAAAATCATTCATTAAGTACCCACATTTTTGGGTAAAACATATATGCATGATTAGCATCCCAAGCAGTAGGATATGGAATATATGCTAAAATAAATCAAAAGTAAAAATATGCTATTGAAAACAATATCAAAACAAGAGAAAATATATAAGTTCACTTATTCTTATTATTTTTATATCATATAGAGTCTAAAATATCCAATAAAATTTTTCTTGAATTTGAAATAGAATCTCTTTGAGGAAGATATAACAATAATAATGCTATAAAAATCAACCAAATAAGCCAAGAAAAAATAATTCAAAAAGACATTAATATAAAAACAAAAATCAACAAAACACTTAAACCAATTCAAAAAGAAAGAAATAATTCAAAAATGTTTTCGGTTTTGAGCTTAAGAAATCTCTCCTTAATATAGTTTCAAAGAAAAAATACTCAAAAAATAAATAAAGTAGAAAAAAACAACATAATAACAATATTTAAAAAGAGTATTATGTAGTTACCTCATACTCATCACTTTGTTGAAATAAAATATATAGAAAAAAATAATAAACCAACAAACAAAAAAAGAAAAAACAAACTAAGTGTTTTTTTCTTTGAAAAAATAAGATATAATAGCGGAATTCAAGCAAAAACCAAAGAAATTAAGAAAGGGAATAAGTGAGAAGTACTAGATAAATAATCAAAATAATATCAATGATTAATTAAGTATCAATAAATTATTTGACTTCAAATTAATATAAGAAATGAAATGGAAATTAGTAAAAATATAGTAGTTCTCTTCATTAAGTTTAATTAAATAAAATAAATTATGTACTATTTATCATCATTAGAAATAGATTCAAATTTAGAATAAAGTAATATAAGCATAATCTTAGTTAGAGGAACAACAACAGTAAGTATAAGCATTATATTAACTAACATCATAGTACCAAATCACCTAAATATATTAGTTCAAACCATAAATAATAAAAGTCAAATTAATCAAGTTGTAAGATTACCATCTCTAATAGCAGACAAACTCCTAGCAAATCAATCTTGAATTGAAAGCATCGTTCACTTTCAAGACTTCATTTCTTCTCTAACTCTTTCAAAAATAAGCACATTAGCATCTACTGCAATTCATATACTCAAAATTATAGCAGCTATTCAACTTAATGATAAAGCATATCAAAGTACTTTTATCAATCAAAATAAAATTGATACAAAAACCAAAAGAGTCGTTATAGCAACTAATCACTTAACTAATCAATAAAAATATATCATAAATAAGAATACAAGAAAAAATCAAACTGCAGCAGCAATAATTGCAGCACTTAAAGCATCAGCTCAAAGAGTTGGCGAAACCATTTCCTCATGAGATAATATTAATGGAGCTGGCATAGCTCAATCATTTAAATCATCAACCATTTCTCTAGCTTCAGTACGAGTGAAATTTCAAGTAATTTGAGATGTTCATCAACATATTTCTTCCCTTATAACAGGATCAGTTATAAGTTCTCATCAAACAAATATTGCCATTTGTTCTCAGACATTTTGAGAAGTTATATTACAGTATATTTGAGCTCACTGCCTATTGAAATGAACTAATACACTAGGATCTCAAGTCTCAGTTGTTCAAACACTAGCATAATTAAAAAAGGCAGCATTAAGCATTTGTCAACTAGCTGGATCAGTAGCTGTCACCCAAGTTGGAAAGTAAGATATAGAAAGCACCTCAAAAGAATATATATCTTCTTCTTGTCATAAATATCTAACTATATCCCATCTTTCTTCTTCATCATTAGATAGCAAACTAGGATATATATTACCTTCTCATGCTTCAATTAAGGAATCAAAATTATCTTGTAAAAATGATGGAAGATCATCAATTTCAGAGTCATAATTATTATAATGATAATCATTATCGATATTATCTTGATATATTTCAGCAAGAGATAATTCATCATTTACAGTTGAAATCAAAGCTTCTTCTGCTAAAACTTTCCTAGAATCTCTAACTTCTTCTTCATCCTCTCATTCATATTTTAATTTGAATTCTAACTCAACTGTCCTTCATATAATATCTTTTGCTGCATCAGTATCTACAACTCAACCAATTTCAACAACTACATAATCATCCTGTCAAATAGATTGAATATAACTTGTATAATCACTTACTCAAAGTGCAGAAATTCTATCATCAATATTCGAAAGTATTATTCACTCTATTTCAGATTTAATTTCATTAAGCTCAGCTTGATCAGTATAAATTTCTTCATACCTTGAATAATCAATTCTATATGTAAGCCTAACTCATCAAGCAACATCTAGTCACTTTTTAAAACCCTGCAATCACTGACTTGTAATTGTCATTGATTCTTCTCAAGTATCTTCATCAAAATCAATACCAACAAAAAATATTAAAAATAAAGATACAAGAAAAATTATAAGATATAAAAAAAATGATTTAGCAACTCAGTACATAATAAACTGTTAAATTTTAAAGATTAAATTTTAGTTAAAGAAACTTTTATTTGAATCGTTTCTTTTTTGCATAGTAGAATATATTATATCCATAATATTAGGATAAGATTTCAAAAAGGAATCAAAAGCATCAACAGGAATTTGTCGAACATCACTATCTTGTATTGCAACAACAGAAGCCATAGCTTCAGTTCATTTTAGATAAGACATTTCTCAAAATATTTCTCAGTCTCAAATAGTTCATAGAACTTTTGATGATAGTCAATTAGCTTTCCTAGCTTCTAATTTTCAAGATTTTAGTACATATATATATTCAGGTTTAGATCATTCAATAATCAAACGAGATCATTCCTGGTAAAATTCAAGTTTAAATGAATTTGATAATTCTAACAATTTGTCATCAGGAACATCTTTAAATATATCAATTGATTTCAGCATTTTTAGTAATATATCATTTACAGATAGATTCATTGTTTTATTTTTTAGATTTAAAAATTTGTTTTATATAAGAATAAGGTAATGATATTATATTTTTTGCAAATTTATAATTATCAATAATGTCACTTAGCAAATAATTTATCTTTGATAGGATAAATAAAACTTTAATTAGAATAAAAAAAAGTATAATTACACATATTGCTCAAGCAATAACAATCACATGTAAACTAATCAAAAATATTAAATCAAGCATTTTTACTAGAAATGAAATAAATAATAATTATTATAAACATAATATTGATATATATTTTATCTATTTTTTCAAGCTATTTTATTAAAAAAACAAAATATACAAATGTTTTACAATGAAGAATTTATAATTAAAGATAATATGTGAAACAACTCATTTTCATATAAAGAAAGAAAAACTAATTGAAAAGCAGAAATAACAGTAGCCAAATTAGTTGAATGAAACACAAACGACCTTAAAGTATGAAAAAATATAGCTTTTGAAGAAAAAGATTTTAACTGAAAAATTAAATGATATTATTGATTAGAAAATTTCATTAAAATTAAAAACTGAGATAAAAAAATATATATATTTGACAATCACAATCATGCATTATATTTTTGGTATTTAGAACAAATTAAATGAAATATTGATAAAAAATCAAAACTAATACATATTGACCAGCATAGTGATATGGAAAATTGAAAAGAATTTAATTACGACAAGCTTAACAAAGAAAATATCTGGAAATATACAAACTATGACTTAAATGTTTGAAATTATATAATTCCAGCAAAAAAACTTTGAATTGTTGATGAAATAGTTCAAGTAAGAAGCAATTATAAACTAAAAGAACTAAAAAATATAAAAATAAATAAATCAAACACTATATTAAATATTGATATAGATTTTTGGGCTCCTGAAATGATTAGTGATAATGATTCAATATTAATAGCAAAGAATTTAATAAAAAAAAGTGAAGTAATAACTATCGCTACTTCACCATATTTTATAGATCAAAAGCTTGCTATAAATATTGTAAAAAAAATATTAACTTAAACTTGAGTCTTGTGAAATAACTCTTTTTTTCAAGTCTGATACATCATCTAAAACATTTTTTACAGCCAAATCATTTCTATCACAATTTTCATGCAAAAAATTAGCTGTATCTGTTCATAATTCTCAAGATTCTATCATTTCACAAACAGTTTCACTAATTCATTCTTTTGATTCATTATTTTCTTGTCAAGATTCTATTCTCTTATCAAAGTTTTCTGTCATTTTAATTGTTTTTATTTATTTAAATATTAATATGCTTATCAAAATCTATTCATACAGCTCACATTAGATCATCTTGTTCTTTTTTTGATATATCTAACAAGTCATTAGTAATATTGTTTTTGAATGTTGATAATTTTTCTTCATCAAAATCATCAATCATATCAGCTGCAATAGAGGAAACTTTTTTCAAAATTTCATTGATTTTTTCATCAATAGAATATAACAAATCAACATCCTCTACCATATCTATCAAATCAATCAGATCTTGTTTTTCTTCTTCTTTTAAAACAAAAATAGATCGAACTTTCTGTTCTAACTTCTTTTTAAGTCAATGCAATACACTTTCGTATCATCAATTTTCATTCATTTTTTTTTATTATGATCTAATTTGGATAAATTAATTATAGTAAAGTAAAAATATATTGCAAATATTTTTTCAAAAAAATGTTTATCATGAAAAACATCTAAGCACTAAGCACTAACCTCTAAGTACTAAGCACTAATCCTTATACAACTTGATAAAATAATCAAAATATATATTATGGAACAATTTAAATCATTAAATCAAATAATGTATTTTGCACTAGCACCTATGGATTGAATAACTGATTCTGCATACAGAATAGTAACTCAAGAAGTATTTGAAAAATATTCAACTAAATGAGAACTACTATTATTTACTGAATTTATGAGTGCAGACTGATATATAGCAAACCCTGAATGAGTTTTTCACCATATAGTAAAAACTAACTATGAAAAAAATCTAACTGCACAAATTTATTGATGAGACAAAGATAGACTTATTGAAACAGCAAAAGATCTTGACAATAAATATAATTTCCATTGAATTGAACTAAATATTGGTTGTCCATCACCCAAAGTAATGGCATGTGGATGAGGAGCATGAATGATAAAAAACAAATACGAAACACTAGAAATTATAAAAGAAATATCAAAAGCAATTAAGAATGATTTCAGCATAAAAACAAGAGTTTGATTGTGAAACGAAGACAAAGAAGAACAACTTAAATTCATAAAAGAAGCAAGCAAGTATTGTAAGATGATAAGCATTCATTGAAGGACATACAAGCAATGACATTCATGACTAGTAGACTGGGAATTTATAAAAAGATCAAAAGAAGAAGTAAGTGACAAATGTATTATACTGTGAAATTGATGAATCGAATCATATGAAGACTGACTAGAACAATGAAAAGATATTGACTGAATAATGGTATGACAAGCTGCTATATGAAACCCATGGATATTAGTAGAAAAAGAAGCTAATATAAATGATATATATGAAACAGTAATAAAACACTTAAAATACTCCGCAGGACTTGAAATTTTAAAAAAAGAAATATGGGACAGTAGAAACAATTTTTGTAAAGAGATAAAAATAGATGATTTAAAAAATATAAAAGATAATCAGATAGAAAAACATACTCTAAGAAGTCCAATAGAATTTAGAAAACATTTGTTCTCATATATAAAATGATTAAAAAACTCTAAAGAACTAAAACAAAATATAATTCTAAAAAAGAATTATAAAGAAGTTAAAGAAAGCATTGAAGAATATTTTTTAAAACTAAAAAAAGAAAGCTAATATTAGCTTTCTTTTTTTAGTTCCTAACAAGTTGAGTATTGGTTTGAATATGTATAACTCTATCATTAACTGAAAGTCATTGTGGCTGTCTACCTACATTGTTTTGCTTATAAGATGAATCTTCTTGAATATCTTTCCAAACATTTCTTTTTTCTTTTAATACATCCAATTGAGCCAAACTATGTAAAAACTTCTCTTCTTCCAATTTGTTTGTTTCTTCTCTTAAGAAATATCATTTAGTAGAGCTTATATTTACAAAATAAGCATAAAGTCATATTGTAAAAACCAAAATTCAAATTGTTGTAGCAAGCTTTAATTGATTTATAAGCTTACGATTTTTTCTAATTTTATTTTTAAAATCTATATAGTTTTTTGTCAAACTTTTAGTAAAAACAAACCTATTCATCCCAGCATGTAGTTAATATTATAAAGCCTTTATTATTCTTAATTTTGCACTTCTAGAAGCCTTATTTGATAAAACCTCTTTATAATGTGGCTTAATAACTTTTTTATTAACTAATTCAAAGTTATCACTAGCAGCCAAATCTTTAAATTTATACTTAACAATTCTATCCTCTATACTATGATAAGTAATTATATAACATTTTCATCACTTAGAAATATATTTTTCAAAATTATCAAGAAAGATTTCTAAATGTCACAATTCATTATTAACTTCAATTCTAATACACTGGAATATAACCGATATTTTTTTGTTTCACAATCAAACTGATTTTATTAAATCAACTAATTGTGAAGTTGAATATATATGTTTTTGTTTTTTTCTTTCACTTATTATTGTATCAGCAATAAATTCAGCAAACTTATCAGAAAAATCTCAATATTTTTTAAAGATTTCTGATAACTTAGATCTTGAATAAGTATTTATCAAATCATATGCTGTAAAATTTGAGTTAGAATCAAACCTCATATCAAGCTTACCTTCTCATTTTATTGAGAATCATCTATCAAAAAGTTTGAAATGGTCCATATTTACTCACAAATCCAACAAAATTCAATCAAATGTATCAAATCAAGATTCATTTACTATTTCATCTAATTGACTATAACTCAAATTCAACAATTTATATCTTCAAGAATATCATGATAAATACTCATCAGCTTTTGACAACATACTCTGGTCCCTATCAACACCCACAAAGAAAGCTTTATTATTATCTAGTTTTGAGATTAGATATTGACAGTGTCAAGCATGTCAAACTGTTCAATCCAAGAACTTATCTAATTTATCTGGCAAATTTTGATAGATTTCTTCAGCTAAAACAGGAACATGTCTCATATTTTTCGTAATTTTGACAAAATAATTAAGTTTTCAACATCATTTCAACATAGTTTCTCAAAAACCAGATAACCTCTATATAATCATATTAGACAAAATGTCAAAACATTGTTAAAAAATAGTAGTTGACATCTTAAAAATTATAGATATGCTCTAAATATTATACTAAAAACTTGATTTTTAAATTTTATATTTTATAATATATTTTATATTTAATAAATAATAACAAAATATGAAAAGATTAATAGTCCTATTATTGATAAGTTTATCAATGTTAGCATATACAACAAATGCATATAGTCCAAGCGAGTCTTGGAAAAAAGAAGTTCAAAGATCAAATGACACACTAAATAGTATTCTTGAAAATAAAAGCTTAGACTACCTAAAAAATATTTTGCCTAGATTTAAGGCTGCTAAAGAAAACTTTGAAAATAATAAAGATATAAATTATGCTATATGAACCCGAACAAATACTATAAAAGAAAAAATAAATAATTTTGAAATCGAAAATAAGGACAAGAAAAAAACAGAAGAAACTCAAGATAGTTATAAAAATTCTAGCTTTAAAGAAAGTTTTTTTGAAGAATATTGACAAGATATAGTTAGTGACTTAGAAGTTTCAGATAGATGCACAAAATACTTTGATGAAATTGATGAAATAGCTAAAAAAAATGATTTCCCAACTTCAATTATTATTGCAACATGGTATAGAGAATATTCTTGTATATTATGAAATCCTGATAATTGATGGTGACCATTCCAGATAACTTCTCATAGTTATGAACCATGAGATATTAGTATAGAAGAATTCCAAGATAGTATTCAAGATTTTATAGATTTTTCAAAAGCAAAGTGGAACTACTATGATAACAATCCATCTTTGAGAGAAAGATTTGGGTCAGAAAGCATAAATATTAAATATAATGAATTTACATTAAGAGATCTTAGACTACAAAGTATATTATACAATTGAGTATTAGAATCTACTGAATTAAAAACAAATATGTATGCAAATACAAATTTAAATGAAAATTTAAGTTGAGCAAGAGATTGAATAGTTACAAAAACACTTAAGATCATTAATTGGGAATTAGAAAATAATTAGAAATTAATTTTTATAACTTATCTTTCAAGTCTTATCAAGCCCAAACTACTCAACTTATTTTCCATAAACTTAATATACTCATCTACTGAAAAATCATATTCCGATAGTGAGTTTATCACATCCAAAGATTTATCTACACTACCCTTTTGATGGATATTTTTACTCAAATAAGATTTGATTTTTTCAAACTCTCAATTTCAGATGATATCATCAATTCATCATAGCTCTTTGTCCATATTTTTATAAATCCAAGAGGCATACATATTACCCAAAGAATAAACTGGGAAATAACCAAATTCAGCAGCTGACCAATGAATATCTTGTAGTACTCACTCCTTTAGAGTTTTTGGCTGTATTCATAGATAATCATAATATTTTTGATTCCAAACTTTTGGCATATCATCAACTTTTATTTTTCAAGTTAGAACTTCTCTTTCCATTTCATATCTTATGATAATATGCATATGATAAGTAAGTTGATCAGCACTTGTTCTTATCAAACTTGATTGCACATTATGAAGCAATTTCACAAAATCTTGATAATCATATCAATCTAATTCTTCAGGAAAATATTTTAATAATTTCGGAAAAAATCTTTCCCAAAACTTAGTATTTTTGGCTATATACAACTCCCATATCATACTTTGAGACTCATGCAAAGCCAAAGATCTAATCTCACCAGCAGGCAATCAGTATTGTGATTTATCAGTTC
>CAZACQ010000004.1:0-55695 GCA_964483725.1 uncultured Candidatus Peribacteria bacterium
CAAAAGGAACAAACTAAAATAGAAGAAGGTAAAGAATGACAGGAAAATGAAGAAGAAAAAGTCGAAGAAAATAAAATGCAAGAAGAAAATGAAGGGAAAGCAGACAATAGTAAAAAAGAAAAAACTTGAAATAAAAAGAATAGCAAAAAATCCAAAGAAAATAAAAAATCATTCATAGATAAAATATTTGACTCCATATTTGGGACAGCAAAACCTTCTTGAAAAAAGAAAAGCTCTTGAGGGAAAGACAGTAGTAATGAAAAAAGTCCCCTTGAAAATAAATCATTACAGGAGCAACTAAAACATATAATAAACCTTCCAGATGATGAGTATAGTGATAAATTATTAACATCTAAATTAAGGGCACATATAGAAAAAGTAGAAAAAGAATATATATCTTGATTTTCTGATTATAAAACTCATATAGCACCATCATATTGGGAACTAAAATGAAGCAATTTCAATCTAAGTTGAATTTTTGGTAGGACATATTATGCCGCATGATATCCTTCATATTTGGATGCACTTCGAACAAGAGACACTATGTCATTTCATAGTAAATGGGATATGACATGGTTTATATATCCATCTGACGATGCTGCTATGCAATCAATGCTTAAAAGAAGGGCTACTCAGCTTAGAGCTGAAATGAACGAAGCAGAATCAAAATGAATTACAGTAGATTCTGAAGTTCAACTTGAACATAAAGATGTTGAATCAATAAGACAAAAATTGGCTACTAGAGAAGAAAGATATTTTCAATCATCATTTTATACAACTATATATGCTGAAAATGAAGAACAGTTAAATGATCAATGAAAAAAGTTTGAACAAAAAATTTGATGAAATTGAATTAGAATAAAACCTGCTACACAAAGAATGGATGAATGATTTAATTCATGTACACCACTTTGTACTGATGAATTATGAATCTCAAGAAGTATGGTAACTACATCCATTGCTTGATCCTTTCCTTTTATATCTAATGACTTGATTGATAATAAATGAATCTTATATTGAGTTAATTTGCATACATGAGGTTTGGTTGTGTTTGATAGATTCTCACCAAAACTTGCAAATGCAAATAGTACTGTATTAGCTACATCATGAGCAGGTAAATCATTTACAGTTAAATTAGAAATATTAAGGTATTTACTATTATGAATAGATGTAATAGTGATAGACCCTGAAAATGAATATAAGTCATTAATTGATAAAGTTTGAGGAACATATGTTAATATTGCTGTAAACTCATCTGAAAACATTAATCCTTTTGATCTTCCACCAAAAATTGAAGATGTTGATTATTGAAAATGAGATTTATTAAGATGACAAATAATGAATTTAATATGATTAATCTCAGTTTTACTAGGATGATTATCTGTTGAAGAAGAAGCACTTCTAGATACTGCAATACAACAAACTTATTCATTAAAAGATATAACATTTGAAGAAGAAGATGCAGATTGAAAAGAATCACCTCTATTAGAAGATCTTTTAAATATGCTTGAATGAATGGAATGATGAGAACAGCTAGCACTTAAATTAAGTAAATATGTAACCTGAACTTTTGCAAAATTATTTAATAATCAAACAAATGTTGATTTAAATAGCTGACTTACAGTGTTTAGTATTAGAGATCTAGATGAAAGTCTAAAAACACCAGCAATGTTTAATGTTCTAAATTTCATATGGACAAAAGTTAGAGCACAAAAAAGAAAAAGATTACTTATAGTTGATGAGGCTTGGATTATGATGCAACATGATATGTCTGCGAATTTCTTATTTTGATTAATTAAAAGAGCAAGAAAATATTGATTATGAGTTACAACAATTTCACAAGATGTAGAAGACTTTGTAAAAAGTAGCTACTGAAAACCGATTGTAGCAAATTCAGCAGTTAATGTAT
Organism: uncultured Candidatus Peribacteria bacterium; assembly: GCA_964483725.1. Taxonomy (GTDB): domain Bacteria; phylum Patescibacteriota; class Gracilibacteria; order Absconditabacterales; family Absconditicoccaceae; genus CAZACQ01. The sequence goes on from CAZACQ010000004.1 coordinate 1,910, forward strand.
TACTTAAACAATCAACTTCTTCTATTAAATCATTAGATTCAGTATTTTGATTATCTGAAGCTGAAAAACAAAAATTAGTAGCTTGTAATATTTGAGAATGATTATTCTTTGCTTGAAACCAACATATTGCCATGAAAGTTCTTGCGTCTCCATATGAAAAAGATTTCATAGAAACTAATTTAAAATAATATATTATTAATAAAATGGATAATAATAAAAAAGAAACTAATGAGTTTAAGGTTGAAGATAGGCATTTATATAGTATAGCAGCTATTTTATTGCTTGCTCCCTTTGTTTATTTTATAATAAACTCCAAAGATTCAGATATAAGTAAAAATGATAAAGAGTTTATCCTTTGATATATTAAATACTGATTAGCAACTCTTTCTATTATAATAGTATGAACATTAATATATATATTATCTTTTACTATTTGATTATTACCAATATTTTTTAGTAATATAGCATACTTAACACTAGTTATATGAATAGCTTGAATACTAGCTTGAATTTTTATGGTATTTAAAGAAAAAAGAGTTTTTACAAAAAATATAGATATTAAATACAAAAAAATAAACTGATCAACATTAGATATCGTATTTAATTATATACCTTGATATAATATATCAATATGGTACTCAAATCCAGATATAAAAAATTATCGATGGTCAAAAGAAAGTTTTATGCTTTGGTTTATTTGGTCTATTGTAAGTATTAGCACATTCAATATATTTTTATCTTTTTTCTTGCTTACATTAATAATACTAAGAGCAATTTCACTATGAGCATGAATTGATGTAATTAAAGATTCTTGGAAAGAAAAACTAGATACATTATTTAATAAAAACCCTGAGGAAATATTTTCATATATTAAATGATTAATAATATTTATATACAAAAAAATTAAAGATTCCAGCTTACAATATGAAATATATACAAAAGAAACAATAAAAGCCAAAAAAGATTATCAAGAAATTATAAATATGGACAAAAGCTACCAATCTTTTTTTTGAGAAAATAAAAATATTTTAGCACAATATATAATTTTATCAGTTTCAATATTACTTACTCTATCATCAATAATAAATTTTATGCAATATAATTTATATTGAAATATTATATTATTTGCTTTATTGTTTATAATATTCAGATATTGATATTTAGTATATTCAAAAAAACTTATAAACATTCCTATATTATATGAAATAGTATTATTATTTGCTTATTTAATTAAATTAATAAACAAAAAATAAAAATGAAAAAAATTATACTTTTTACATTATTTTTCTTTTTACTAATATATTGATCTTTTTCATTTTGACAAAGATTTGATGATGAGTTATGAGACTCAGTTTGAAGTTTGGAATGAACATTAGATAGATGACCAAGTTGAGATTCAATATGACGTGATGAAGCAAGAGATTTTTTAATTTATATATGAACAAATATACTTACTCCCCTAATAATTGTTATATGAGTTATAATTGCAATTGTTTGAATATATAAAATTATGTTTACTACAGGTGATGAAGACCAAAAAAAATGAGTAAATTACATAATACGAGGTGTTGTAGGTATATTAGTAATGACATCTGCAAGTTTCATTACACAAACATTATTATGACAACGTTGATGAGAACTTATAGATGATATTAGTTGAAGAGACTTAGCTAGCACACTTTATAATGATATAATATTTCCATTTTTTAGAATATTTGCTTATTTAATAGTATGAATATTATTTGTAATATTACTTATTCAAGCATTTAAAATGCTAACAACAAATCAAGATGAAACTGCAAAAAATGCTAAAACAATATTCATACGAAATATTATATGAATATTAGTAATACTATTTTCTAGTCAAATAGTACAATTAATATATTGAAGATGAGAAGAGTGAATTGATAGTGCATGAGAAGTAGGTGCAATATGATGAGCAATTTTTGAAGATCCTAGCACATTAGAGTTTGTAATTACAATTATTAATTGGTTTATGTGATTTATAGCATTCATTGTTCTTGCAATAATAATATATCAAACATACTTACTATTAGTAAAACCTGATGATGAAGAGACTAGTAAAAAATTAAGGAAGAACTTTGTTTATATTTTCATATGAGTACTTGTTATATGAGCTTGATTTTTGATAACAAACTTCCTAATAATAAATTAAATATTTATAAAATAATCTTTTATTTTAATCTATGAATATAGTTATTGTTTGAGCATGATGAACAGGAATTAGTACTATTGCATTTATATTAAAAGACTTATGATACAATAATATAATATGTATTGATAGCAAAGAAAGTGAAATTACAAAAAAAATAAAAGACTATTGAATACAAATTATTATATGACATTGAAAGTATAGTATTCAAAAAGAAGATCTAGTAATATATTCAGATGCAGCTATAAACAGTAAGGAAGTAATAGATGCAAACAACATAGACAAAAGTTTCAAAAAATATAACAAAACTTATTCATATTTTGAATTTATATGAGAGATAAGCAAATACTACAAAACTATTAGTATTGCAGGAACACATTGAAAAAGTTCCACTACATCAATGACGAGCTACCTTTTAAAAGAATTAAAAAATGAAAAATTTTGATTAGCATTAGTATGAGCAAATATTCCCCAACTTTGAAATAAAAATTACTATATTAATAAAGATAAAAAACATTTTTTGGATAAGTGTATTAAAAATATTATATCTAATAAATCAGTTGATTTAGAATATGATCAAATAAAAAGCAATTACCTTATTGTTGAAGCAGATGAATATAACAAACATTTTTTACAATTTGATACAGATATCGCAGCTATAACTAATATAGAATTAGATCATAGTGATGTTTATTGAGATTTTAATAATTATATTAGTACTTTTAATGAATTTACTAGTAAGGTAAGAGAAAAAATTTTTGTATTATCAAATAAAAAAGAAAATAATTATATAAAAAAAAATAAAGAAAAATTAGAAATTGTTAATCCTTTAAATATTGAATTTGAATTTCTTTGGTGAAAACACAATCAAGAAAATTGAAGTTTAGCTCTTGAAATAGTAAACTATCTAAGTGATTTTAATAAAGAGGAAATAATAAAAGAATTAACAAAGTTTAAGTGAGTCTGAAGAAGAGCTGAATACCTATTTTCAAATGAAAAATGAACTGAAATATATTCAGATTATTGACACCACCCAAGTGAGTTAAAAACAACAATAGATGGTTTTAAAGATAAATTTAAGGGCAAAAATATAAAAATTATATTTCAGCCTCACCAGGCAAGAAGACTTATTGAGTTTTGGACTGATTTTATAAATTGTTTAAAATGAGAAGATATTATAATATATGACTTGTATACAGCAAGAGAAGACATAGAAAAAATTGCAAAAGATAATAAATTAGATATTAAGTCAAAAAAAGAATTAGGAGATAAGTTTGCAGAACTCATAAATTGAAATTACTATGAGAATTTTGATATGATAGAAAATATTATAAATGAAACAAATAATAATGAAGTTATTTTAGTATTTTCTGCCTGAGATTTAGATTGGAAAATTCGTAATATTAATATATAACTTATCAATAATTTAAATAAGTAATAATATCAATTTCATCTTGAGAAAATTTAAATCAAAAATTATTTAAAGTATTTGAGTTATTATAAGGTAATAAGTATCAGGGAATATTTCTACTAAATTGTTTAGAAAAATAAGAATAAAAATAACTAGAATTAGTTAGTCTTGAAAATAATATAAGATTTTTATTATCTCATAAAGACTCATCTAATCGTTTAATTATTGTATCAATATAAAAAGAAATTGAATGTTTAGAAGCGTCAGGTATATCACAGTCATAAGTATTATTAATACAAGAATAAAAAGAATCTAAAACTCAATTATCATTAAATATTGATCTTAAAGTAGAATATCAAAGCTTAATGAAAGAAATATCATATATTTTTCATTCTTTTATTTTTATTAATTTTATTTGATCCTCTTGAATATATAGCAAATTAACAGAATCTTTTCTTAATTTATCTTTTATAAATTTAACAGTAAAATAAGTTGATGGAAATACTTTTATTTTAGGATTAGATAAAAACTTATTTCATAAATAAACCTTAAGTGAATTAATTGTTTCATTTTCTAGATATAACATATTTACTTCAAAATATATTTTTCATTTTTTTCAAAGCAAAAAATCTGATTTCTCTCAATTAATAAAAACATTTTCAATATCATATGATGCAAGTCTTCATAAATCAGGATTATTTATTCTATTTTCTTCTATTTTTTCATTAATATAATCATTAAGTTTAGAAATTGTAATTTTACTAGAAAAATTATCAAATATACTAAAAGAGTAAAAATTAAACTTTTTCTCATTAAGCAAAAAACTTAACTTTCCTTCCACATTTAAATTTTCAAAATTTTTAGAATAAAATGAAAAAAAGTTATCTATATGTTTTTTTGATACAACTTTAGAATTTTTAAAGTCAATTTGAGTTATTCAATCTCAATTTTCATGAAAAATTTTCATTATATATTTCTAAATTATTAATCTAAATCAGAAAGGACATCTTTGATTGAAACATCTTTTTCATATCAATTTAGATACTTTTTAATAAAAGGCTTTTTCTTCATTAAAGTATCAATACTTCAAATTAGTTTAGAATAATCTCAATCTTTGGGATAAACATAAGTTATTGGGTCTAATAATCAAGTAGGTCTAATTATTTGTTCAATAACATCTCAAGACTTATCAATTTCATAACTTGAAGGAGTTGCAGAAACAAATAATGTTTTTGCTCAAGACTTTATCCTATTATTTCAAATATTCTCAATACAGGATTCATGATAATCCCAAGAAAGAACAGTTTCTAATTCTTGAAAGCTGAGGGGTCTATGGTCTATTGCACTTGGTAACCTAAATCAATAATCAATTAAATTCTGTTTTCTAGATTTATCAGCCTTAGGCATTGCTTGTAATTGTGGCAAACTCATATGAGACTCATCTACTATGTACAGAAAATCATCAGGAAAATAATCAAAAATAGTATTTGGAGGCTGGCCCGGCAATCTTCAATCAAAGTATGGAGAATAATTTTCTATTCAATTTGTAAAACCAGTTTCTTTTATCATTCTCAAATCATAGGAAACTCTTTTTTGAATTCTATTTGCTTCCAACTCTTGTCAATTTTTCTTGAAATATTCTACTCTATCTTTTAACTCCTCTTGTATTGCATTAATTATATTATCTATATTTCACATATCTTGAAGAAACTGAGTAGCTGGCCAGACACTTAAATGATCAGTACTTCATCTATCAGCAAATGTTAATGCATCTTTAATATATATTCATTCTAATGTATTTTCATCAAAAAACAGCCTATATAAAAGATTTTCCATACTAGAATAAATATCCAAAACTTCTCACCTAAAATCAAACATTCATGCTTCAATTTTTCATTGCACAGGCTTATATTGTATAGCCAAGAGTTTTCTTTTAATTTCATTAAAGTCATACTCCTCTCACAATTTAAAAAAAATTCTATTTTTTTCAAAAGTATCTTTAGCACCCAAACCATACAAAGAAGAAACAGACGCAACAACTATAGTATCCTGTCTTGTTAGTAATGATGCCATTGTAGAAAGCCTATACATTTCTATTTCTTTATTTATAGTACTTTCTTTTTCAATATACATATCACGATTTGGTATGTAACTTTCAGGTTGATAATAATCAAAATAAGAAACAAAATAATGTACAGCATTATTAGGGAAAAAGTATTTAAACTCTGTCGCTAGCTGAGCAGCCAAAGTTTTATTATGAGACATAATAAGTGTAGGCTTTTGAAGTTCTTTAATAATATTTGCCATAGTAAATGTTTTACCTGTACCAGTAGCTCACAAAAGTGTAGAGATATTTTTTCAAGATTCATATCAATTAAGTATTTTATTTATAGCATTTGGTTGATCTCAAGTTGGACTATAAGTTGAATTTAGTTTAAACATAAATTAAAAGAAATATTAATTATAAATTAATTAATTCAATTTATAATTTTTTATTAAATTAAATCAACAAAAAAATCTGGCAAATGCCAGATTTTTTATTAGCTGATATTCGCTAATAGTAAATATTAACTATTTATTGATCTATATCTATATACTATATAAGAAATAAATGCAATAAGAATTAATGATATAAGTATACTTAAACTTGGTCAAACTTCAGGAGCTTCTTCAACCTCAGCCTCTCTTTCTACTTCAATATCTTTCATTGTCAAAACTCTTTCAGAACCAATTTGATCACCAGCATCATCTAATGCAATTAGTCTAACATGATAATCTCAATCATTACTAACCATTACATCAAATTCTCAATAACTAGCATTTGCATCTCAAATTCTATTATAATCAGATTCATCATCATGTCTAAGAAATACTTCAACCTTATCTGCTTCACTTATTGCAGCCCAAGTTACTTTAATATCTCAGTTATCATGAGAATAAGAAACATCTGATAATACATCATCTTCAGCTGCTCAATGTTGTTCTTCTTCTTTAGTTTCAAAAGTAAACTCTTCTGTATACTCTCACTCAACTGAGTTTTGATTAAGAGGGATTACAATAGCATAGTATTCAGTTCATTCTTCTAAATCAGATATTTCAACAAGATTATCTCAATCAGAAAGTCATGAAAAAGATTCTTCCATAATATCCATAGGATCAGAATCAGCTATAGATTCAGTATTATAAATAACTTCATAATTTTGAATTGTATTTCAAGACCCATCCTCAACTAAAGGAATTTCTAATTCTACAAAATCATATCAACTGTCATTCAAAACTACTTCATCATCAGAAGAAAAACCCCAATTCATATCAGATTCTTCATCATCCCAATCATCTTCCCAATCGTCTTCCCAGTCATCATCCCAATCATCTTCAAAATCTCATGAATCATCAAACATTTCCTCTAATTCTTCATCTACATCATCAGCATATGTCAAAGATAAAGATGGAACTACAGATAGCAATACAATTGCAAATAAACTCAATATAGACTTAATATTAATATTCATTTTAACTATGTTTTTTATTATATAAATCAAATGTAATATAATTGTACTTAAAATATTATATAATGCAAATTTTTGTATTGTTTTTTTAAAAAAAATTATTATATTTAAATACAGCTATAGAATATAGTTTAAAACAAGCTTTTAAGAATAATTCTATAATAGCAAATATTTTAATAATAATAAATATTATTTACATATTATGAAAAAATTATATAATTTATATATTAAATAGTTAAGTTATAATGCTAGAAAATGATATAAAAAAGCAAATGGATAAAGTAATAAGCCATTTAGAAAATGAATTATGACAATTACAAGTAGGAAGAGCATCTACAAGTATGGTTGATTGAATAAATGTATATATTCCATCTTGGTGAATAGAACAAAAGTTAAATCAAATAGCTAATAATTCAATATTAGATGCTCAAACAATTAAAATTCAACCATGGGATAAAAGTACAATATCAAGTATAGAAAAAGCAATATATGATAGTTGATTATGACTTACCCCAATAAATCAATGAGATCATATATTAATAAATATCCCAGCATTAACATGAGAAAGAAGAAAAGAGCTTACAAAAGTAGTAAGCAAAATGTGAGAAGATGCAAAAGTTTCACTAAGAAACATTAGACATGATTTTATTAAGAGTATTAAACAAGAATTTGAAGATAAGACAATATCAGAAGATGAAAAAAAACAAAAAGAAGATAAAGTTGATGAAATAACAAAAGAGTATACAAAAAATATAGATGATCATGTGAAATTTAAGTCTGATGAAATCATGACAATATAATGAATATATATATTGATGAAGCTTGAAGATGACCAATTGCATGACCATTAGTAATATGATTCATATTAGAGAAAAAAGAAATTGATAACATATGATATTGTGATTCAAAAAAGATCAGTGAAAAAAAAAGAGAATTATTTTTTGAACAAATTAAAAATTTAAAAGAACAAAATATAATTAGTTATGAATATATTCAAATAGACAATAATAATATCGATAAATATTGACTATCATCATCACTAAAGTATTGAATAATTAAATGAATAAAAAAAATACTAAAAAAAAATAATCTAGAAATAGATGAAATTGAAAGCATAATATTTGACTGAAACTGTGACTTTTGAGTAAGCAAAGATATAGGGAAAAAAATAGATACAATAAAAAAAGCAGATGAAAAAATTTTTCAAGTATCTATGGCTAGTATAATTGCAAAAGTAATAAGAGATAGAATAATGGTAAAAAATTCAAAAAAATATAATTATTATAATTTTGAAAAAAATAAATGATACTGAACAAAAGAGCATAAAGAAGCAATTAAAAAACACTGAATATCTAATTTACATAGAAAATCATTTATAAAAAACTAACATGAAATATGTTAGTTTTTTATAAATTTAGAAAAATTTAAATTATTAGTTTTTGCAACTGCTCTATCTGGAAAAAGGACTCAATCTAAATGATCAATTTCATGTTGTACAATCCTAGCATTCATTCAAGATAAAGAAAGAGTTTTATATTTTCAATAAGTATTAAGATATTTTACTTTGATCTTCTTGGATCTATAAACTTCATTTTCCATTCATGGTAAAGACAAACATGCTTCAATATCCTTCTCCTTAGATTCAGAAAAATTTAATACTTCAGGATTTATCATAATTTTTTCTGATAGCAAGCTCCAAGAGTCTCCTTTTATAGACCATTGAGTTGTTGAAATAATTCTTAAATTGACTCAAATTTGTGGGGCTGCTAATCAAACTCAATCATAATGCCACATTAATTTTTTTAGATCATCACAAAACTGTATAATTTCTGAATCAATAGTTACAACAGAGCTTGATTTTTTTCTCAAAACTTCATTATTAAGTCAGGTTTGTAATGGGTATTTTGCTTCTAAATTTAGAATATTCATTAATAAATTCAATACAAATTATAAATTTAAGTAAATTATATTTAAAATAGATATTATTTTCAAGTTAAAATAAAAAAATGGGCCAGCAGGGAATCGAACCCTGGACCACCAGCTTAAAAGGCTGTTGCTCTACCAACTGAGCTACTGGCCCATAGCCCAAACAAAGGGCAATAGTATATATTATAAACAAATAATATTTATTTGCAAGAGAAATTTAAATTTTTCACTGAGCTGAAAGTTTTTTATAACAACTTGAACAAATCTTAACTCTAACTTTAACTCAATATCAAAGATCAATATTTTTTGAAATGATGTTAGCTTTAAACTTTCTTTTTGTAGCTCTCATTGAATGAGATCTATTTTGTCATGATGCAGTTCATTTTTCACACACCTCACATACTCTAGCCATTTTATAAATATTACAAAAATAAAACTAAATAACTACTCTTCACTTTCTGTTGAAACTTCTTCATCTGAAGATTCAAGTTCATCTTCTTCTGGCTCATCCTTAATTTCTACAACAGTAACAATTGGAAGTTCTAAATCATCTTTAATTTCAACCTTATCAGATAAGTTTATATCCTTAACAAAAATAACATCATGAACAGAAGCCAAATTAGATACATCTATCTTAATATCATGAGGAAGATCATTAGGTAAAGCCTCAACTAATACAGTATCTTTTACTAACTCAACCTTTCATTCAGATTGTTTTTCTATTGGAGCATCTCATTCTAACAATACAGGTATTTCTGCTTCTGTTTTCTCATCAGCCTTAACTGCATGGAAATCAACATGAACTAATCTATCAGTTACTGGATGAACAGATATATCATAAATAAGAACTAATTCCTTAATTCAATCTCCTTCAAGAGATATAGGAGAAGAATAACCTGATTGTTCGAACAACCTCAAGAACTCAAGTTTATCAAAAAAAACTGGAATAGATTCTTCTAAATGCTTACTATAAACAATTCAAGGTATATTTCACTCTTTTCTTTGTGCTGCAAGTGATTTTCAGAAAACTTCTCTTTTTTTAACTGTTAATTTCATATCTAAAACAAAATTAATTAATAAATCTATTTACTCAAAAGATTAGATCATTTATTACTTGGAGAAAGTGACCTAAGCTTAGCTTGTCTTCAAATTTTATTTCTTAAATAATAAAGTTTAGCTCTTCTAACTTTATATTTATCTAACAATGTTACTTTTTCAAAACCTCAAAACGATAAAGGATATATTTTTTCAACAGTAATTCAAGCTGATTTTCATCTAATTGTAAATGTTCAATCAGGAGAATTTTTTCTCTTAACTTTTATTACTACTCATTTAAATCTCCAAGTTCTTTTATTGTTTCATTCTCAAATTTGCTCACTAATTTCTAAATATTGTCAAGGAACAATATCTAAATTTGTATATCATTTTTCTTCATACAATTTCTTTAATCTATCAAAATTCATTTCAAATTCAATTTAAAACTATAAATTATTTTTTCATAACTTGCGCCTTCCATTTTTTTTGTTGTTCAATTTGTTTTCTAATTTGCATAATAACAACTTTTTCTACTCTATTTAGTGCTTTATTTAGCTTTTTCTTTCAATTACTTTTCAATCTACTCATAAGAATTATTTTTAGGATAGTAAATCATTATAACCTTTTGAATCAGCAACTTTCTTTACAAAATCCATGCTAATTCAATACCTCTTCAATTTATCATATGCTTTCTGTTTTGCATTATCAATCCATTTTGTTTGTCACTCCTTTTGCTCTCTCCTCAACAAAACTATATAAGAATCTACTGCTTTTTTATATTTAATTCAAGACTTTGATCTCTTTCTAGTTATTTTAGAAAGAACATGATTATGTCTTGCTCTTTTTTGATTACCCATAACTTAATTTATTTAGCTTGTAAAATATAAATATTATTTAACATATTTAGCAAGATAAGCATAAGCTTTGTTTGCATCAGCCATCTTGTGAGTATCTTCTTTCTTTTTAACTGCAGATCATTGGTTAGAATAAGCAGCTAACAATTCTTCAGCTAAAGATTTATACATAGGAACTCATTTTTTTGATCTTGAAAAATCCAATATCCATTTAGTAGAATAAAAAAACTTTTTATCTGATTTAACTTCTAATGGAACCTGATAAACTGCTCATCATATTCTTTTAGATTTTACCATAACATTTGGAGCTGCATTTTCTAATGCAACCTCCCACACTGCATAAGGATTCATATGTCAGTTTTTCTTGATCTCTTCTAATGCTTTATAAAAAATCTTTCTAGCAGTAATTTTTTTTCAATCCTTCATAAGATGATTTATAAATTTTTCTACCTTAGGAGAAGTTGTTGGAATTGAAAAGGAATCCGCTTTTTTAAACTTTTTTGACATGCGATTTCACAAATTAAAAAATAAATATTAAGAATTATTTCTTAGGTTTTTTAGCTCAGTATTTAGATCTAGAAGTCTTTCTATTCTCAACACCTGAAAGATCATAAGCTCACCTAACAATATGATATTTAACTCATGGTAAGTCTTTAACTCTTCATCACCTAACCAATACAACACTATGTTCCTGCAAAGAATGCTTTTCTCAAGGAATATAAGCTATAACTTCCTGTCAATTTGAAAGTCTAACTTTTGCTATTTTTCTTTGAGCAGAATTTGGTTTTTTAGGAGAAGCAACAGTAACTTTAACACAAACTCATCTTTTAAAAGGAGAAGAATACTCACTTTTCTTATTTCAATTAACTGTATTCACTCAAAATTGAAAAGCGGGAGCTTTTGATAATGTCTTTTTCTTACTTCTTCACTTTCTTATTAATTGATTAATTGTAGGCATATGCAAAGATATATTAATATTATAAAACGACCCCATTACAGGGCATATTTTATTTTAAAAAAAATAAAGTAACAAGTAACAATATAATTAAATAAATTTAAATTTCAAGAGTAAATTTGACATTTTATTAAAAAAACCCCTTAAAAGGGGTTTTTTAGATTTAATTTCTTGATGTTCTTAATAGATATATTCAAAAGTATACAAATAAGGCAAGCATTAGAAATAGTATAATATTCATCATTGGTCAAACTTTAACCTTCTCAATACCATCTAGTTTAACAGATTCTCAATCAGAACATTTAGCTTGAACTGCATACCATTTATATATTTCTTCTTCAGAATCTGCATCAAATGGATATTCAAATTTAGTATCATCTGTTTCTCAAACTTTTGACATGTCAGATATAGAGGAAGTTTCATCTTCAGCCATATAGATTTCATAAATATCTGCTCACTCAACCTCATCCCAAGTTAGATAATTAGTTCAATCTTCAGTTTTTGTTCACAAAGTAATTCAAGATACAGTACAAGAAGGAGATGCCATCATTCAAGCCTCAACTAATACAATATCAGATTCATTTCAGTAAACTTCATCATAAATATCAAGTGGATAAACTCTAACATAATAATTATCTCATTCTTCTACATTTTCTAAAGTATATTCATTTTCATCAACTACAGCCTCATATCTATCTGAAGAATCCAAATCTTCTTCTGAAGTTGCATATGCAAATTTAAATTTAGGTATTTCTCAGTCAAAAGACCATTCAAAATCTATAGCATCAGATTCTGGAAGTCTTTCAAACCTAATATTCCTAATTGATCTTTCTTTTTCTACATTAATATGATCAACATTTCTAAAGTTCTCTCAATCTCACATAGCCATAACTTCTACAGACAACTCATAAGATCATGAATCATTCATAGTAATAGTTCTTTCAAAAACTCATTCAGAAGTTCTATCCATAGTAAATACATCATAACCTTCTATATTCAAGTCTACAGCTTCAGCACTAGAAGAAGTCTCAACAGTAATATCTACAGAATCTCATTGTTTAACATCATTTCAAGGTGAAAGTTCTATAGACTTAAACAATTCTTCCTCATCTGGCTCATGAGTAAAATTAATATCATCAGATTGTCATACAACATTTCAATCAATACCAACTAGATCAACTCTTAAAGTAAGCTCTCCAGCTCACTGACCATCAACATATGTATTGAAGTCTCAATTCTCGTCAGTTATATCGTCTCTTACCATTTCATCATTAATAAATATTTCATATATTGTATTTGGAGCATCAGTAGAACCAATAACATTTATTGAATGAGAAGTGTGAGTACTTCAATCTACAGGAGAATCAACATTTACATCAAATTCCATTCAATCAGCTCAAGAATCAATAGTAATATTAGTTGATCAAGATACATCAGCATCCATCAAATCTTCAACTTCTACTTCAAAATCTCAAGTATCTCTAAATATCAATCATTTTGTAAATGTAACTTCTCACTGATCTTCTGCTTTAAATTCATAAAATCCATCACTTGGAAACTCAACATCAGCATCAAAATTGTCTCATCAAATCAACATCATAACATCTCATTCATAGTCCTCAACAACATCTCAATCATCATCAACAGCTTTAATAGTCATATCCAAAGTTTCATTTGGAGATGCAATATCTTTTTCTATCTCAACATCAAAGCTTGAAACATAAGCATATGATGAGCTTGATAAAAACAACAAAGAGAATAAAATAGCAATAATTTTTTTCATTTTTAAATATTTTTATAATATAAATCTAGTTTGTACTTGTGATAGACAAAGACTCAGTTGTTCAGTCAGTAAAACTTACTGTAAGATCAGATATATTTAAGTCTGGTCTTTCATCCATATCAATTTGTAGAACTTCATCTCATTGTTCTATACTTCATAATCAAGTTACAATAAACTTAACAAATCAATCTCATGAACTTGTAGAATATGAGTAATTAGAAGAAACTATATCTTCTTTTATAGTAATTTCTGATGAATCATATACTATATCAAAACTCATACTAGACAATCACTCTATATTCTTATTAGATTCAATCAATAATTTATCTCACTCAAAATAAGCAACAACATCTCAAAGCATAACTTGATCTTCCTCCTCTACTCATAGTATATCAGCTTTTAAAAAGTCAGTCCTACTTACAAAGAACATAACTATAAAAGCTAAAACTAAAGCTATAATTAATGCTAGTGCATTTTCTTTCACAACACCAAGCTTCATTTTTTATTAGTTATTCAATTAAAACAATTATATTATAAGCAAATATAATAAAAAATCAAATTTTTAAAAGATTTTTTATTAAAATTAATTATTTAGGTATTGACTTCTTTTAATATTATGTTCTTGATTATTTTTTGATGGATGTAAATTTCAAGAATTATCATGCAAGTAAAAATAATAATCAGTATTTTCAAAATTCAATACTGCATCTATACTAGAAATATGAGGACTTACTATTGCAGTTGGAGTTAGTCAAGAATTCTGTCTTGTATTATACAAATTAGAAGAATCATTTAGATTAGCAACAATATCATCTACAGTACAATTGATGTATCAAGTTCAAAGTCAATAACATAAGCTAATATCAGCATCTAACCTTCGTCAACTATCAAGCCTATTTATAAATATTCATGATATCAAAGGTTTATTTTCATCATTATTTTCTTCTTTTTCTACTATAGAAGCTAAAGTAATTATATCATCAATTTCAAATTCATATGAATATCAAGCTTGAGATAAATTATCATTAAAATTAAAAAAATCTTCACCATACTTATCCCATATCCTATTTTTAAAGTTTTCTAACTGTAAGTATACAAGTTGATCTATTATGTCTTTTGATATATCTATCCTATATGTATCAGGGTATAAATATCATTCTAGTATTTCAATATCATTATTTTTTTCTAGGAAGTCATACCTATCTTTATAACTTGATATAATATCTTCATTTTTTATAAAATTAACATAATCTCAAGAATCTATATAATCATTAGAATATAAATAATAATCTACATCATATGAAGACCATCACTCCAAAAGTCTAATATCTATAAAAACTGTTTCAGGTCAAGATTTTAATGAGTCAAAAAAATCTGATTTTGAATAAGATCATGAAAAAGTATATAATCAAGGTCTTATATCATCAGGCAAATCATTTAAAATTCAATATAAATTAAAAGAAAGTTTATCAAATTCTGAAAACTGAAGCAAAACATCATTAAATGTTTCTCATTTACTTATCACCAACTCATATTCTCAATCAAAATAAATATCTTTGTTTATAAAATAGTAAAAAATAAATATTATAAAGAACAAAAACATTAAGCTTAAAATTATTTTTCTCATATCTTATATATATTTTAAAACAATAAATAAGTATATATAATATTTTAAAATAAAAAATCAACATAAATAAATTATGTTGATTTTTATTTAACTATTTCTTATCTTCACCTTGTTCTTCTAAAGTCATTCAAACTAAAGATTCTTCTGTAGGAGTATCATCTTTAGGTTCTCATTGATTGTCTCTATTAATATAAACAAACATAGGCATTATCATAGGAGACCTTCATAAAATTTTCAACAAATAAGATCACAGATCATCTTTTATTACTTTAAGAATATCTTTAGTTGAATTACCCTTTTTTAATAATTCATAATACCTTTTTTTTGCAAATTCTACAACATTAGTATGAATTTTTTTAACTTCAGATGAATAAACAAAACCTCTAGATTCTATTTGTATATTTCATACTAAATCTTTATTTGTAGAATCTATTTTAAATATCAAGGAAACTATTCAATTTTCAGACATTATTTTTCTTGCTTTCATTACATACTCTCAAGATAAATGTCATATTCATTTTCAATCAACCATAACAGTATCCAATTTAATTTTTTCTTCGGGAACTATTATATCATCATCATACATTTCTACTATACTTCAGTTTTCGATTGGCATAAGAATATTTTTTTCTGACATTCACATATCTTGTGCAACTCATTTATGATAATATCTAAGTCTAGCATCTGTATAAAATGGCAAGAAATATTCAGGCTTAATTAAATTCAACATTAACTTATGATCTTCTTGATAACCATGTCAAGATGCATGAATATCAAGTTCAGAGTTAGTAACTAGATTAATATCTTGTATAACAAGATCATTAAGCATTTTACTTACACTAGCTTCATTTCAAGGTATAGTAGAAGAAGACATCAATACAGTATCTCATTTCTTTAACTTGAAACTAGTATGATCTCATCTTGCAATTCTAGCAAGTCAACTAAATTCTTCTCATTGAGCTCAAGTAGAAAGTATAACAACTCTATCTGAAGGCATATTATCTACATCTGCACTAAGTTTACGAACACATCACCTAGGAACATCTAAATATCAAAGTTCTTTACATATTTCAACATTATTAATCATTGATCTTCACTCCAAAAAAACTACTTTATCATATTTAATTGCATTTTGTATAATTTGTATAATTCTACCAACATTTGAAGCAAAAGTTGCAATAACAATCCTTGATGGAGCCGTTTTAATTATATTTTCTAAGTTTTCTCAGATTACTTTTTCAGAAATAGCCCATCATTTTCTTTCAGCTCAAAGACTATCTCATATATATAGTCTAACTCACTCAAGACCAATTCTTGCTATTTTTCATAGATCTGCAGGCTTATCTATTGCCGGAGTATAATCAATTTTAAAGTCAGCAGAATTAAATATTAATCATTTAGGAGTATGAATAGCCAGAGCTAATGTTTCTGGGATATTATGATTAACTGGTACAAACTCAATATTAAATGCTCATAATTTGATTATATCACTATCTGGGTTTACTATTTTACTTTTTAATTTCTTTGCATCTCTTGGATTGTCAAAAGTTTTTTTAACGATTCACAAAGTCAAAGGAGTTGTATATACTGTAGGATAATCCAACTCTGGCACAATATGTCTAAGTGCTCATATATGATCCAAGTGTCAATGAGTTAAAATTATTCATCTAATTTTATGTTTATTCTTTTTAAGATAAGATATATCAGGTATCAAATAATCTGCTCACATAGTTTCATCAGCTGCAAATTCCATACCTGCATCAACAATTATTATATCATCTTTATATTCAAGGAATATACATTGTCATACTTGCTCTAATCATAAAAGACTTCAAATTCTAACTGGAGTTTCTCACTTTTTCTTTTTTGTATTGATTTCATAATTTTTTTTAGTATTTACTTTACTTGTATTTTTTCTTTTAATGTCTAAATTAACATTAGTATTTGGAGAAATATTTGTCATCTAAGTTTATTTTTAATATATAAATTTATTTAAAATCAATGTCTATGAAAGATACAATAACACAAATAAAACAAAATTGTATTACAAATAATGTACCTTGCATAAGTAAAAATACAGAAGTATTTTTAAATGACTTTTTAATTAGAAAAAAGCCTAAAAATATTTTGGAAATATGAAGTGCAATTTGATACAGCACCATATTTCAAGCCAGTATAATACAAAAACGAGATGCTAGGCTTTATTGATTTGAAATTTCCAAGAATGCTTATAAACAAGCACTTGATAATATAAACAAATCAAAATTATGAAATATTAATATCTATAATTTTGACTTTTTAAGATTCCCACTTAAAAAAGTCCTTAAAAAAGCTGATTTTGTGTTTGTAGATGCACAAAAAACAGATTATAAAAAATACCTAGAAAAATTGATAAATACATACAAAGAAAATTTTAGTATTATAATGGACGATGTATATAAGTTTGAATACAAGATGACTACATTATATGAATTTGTTGAAAAAAATCAACTAAATTATAAACTTTATAAGTTAGATAATGACGATTGAATAATGCTAATAGAAGTTTAATATTAGTAATTATCAACATTATCCAAAGAATTTAAAGATACATCTATTTCATTTTTTTCTAGCTTAACTTTTAAATCATCAAGTAGAATTCATTCACAATAGATATAGTCACAAGATTGAAAAAAATCATTGTCCAAAGCATTTGAAGACTGTATTATACAAAATGATTTCTCATCATCTTTTATATAATAATTCATATTTCAATCATTATCCACAATAGCCTTTATATATATATTATTTATATCATATTCTCAAGGGAAAGACAATATTATATTATCATCTTTTCAATATATTATATCATCTCATATTTTTTTTCTAAGATTAATAAGATTATCATACTCTCAATCTTGAGAAAAAAATAAAATAGAATCAATTAAATATCACAAATCATCTTTTTTAACTTCCATTTTTACAATTTTAATATATAAATTTTATGAGAAAAAGTTTGGATTTATCATATACAATATTACTCAAGATGCTCAAAGCAAAAGTATTCAAACTATAACTTTTATTATTAATTCTTTTCACTTTCAATAACTAGATTGGTCAGCTCAAGACATAGTAATGAGAACTCATCAAGCTACAAGCATTAAGAAAGCCACAACTAATGTAAGTGTAATAACAATTCTTGAAACTCATCACATTAATCTTGGGAAAGCTTCATCAGACTCTTCTCTTTCTATACAGTTTCACACATATGGAACATTAGTATTAAGCTCAATTCAATCACAGTCTGATCACCCTGATTCTCATCAACCATCAGCAAATGTTAATAGAGGTGAAAATAAAAATATAATAAATAACAATAACTTTTTCATTTTTATTTTTTTATTTTTAAAACTATATTTTAGATAATATTAGCTCATTAAGTAAATTTCAGTCAACTCTAGCTCAATATTTTGACATTATGTTTTTTATTACTTTTCACCTTTCTTTATTAAGATCAGAAATATTTTCAAGTTCATTATCTAAAATTTCCAACAACTCAGATTCAGATAGTTTTTTTGGCATATATCATTCTAATACTTTTAATTGTTCCAATTCAAATTCTAATTCTGAATGATTATTTGATTTTTTTAAGTAATCAATTGTCTCATTTTTTGATTTAATCTCTTTTTGAATCAACTTAAAAACTTCTCAGTCAGACAAGCTTTCTCATAAATTTTCCTTTTCTTTATATTTAAGCTGAGATATAAGGTAAGATAATGCACTTTTTTTAACCACATTCTTTTCTTTAAAAGCTTTTTTATAATCAGAAATTATATTTTCATAAACAGACATATATTATATGTATAATAATAAAGTTACATTTAGATTATAATAAAAACTAAACAATTTGCAAGCAATGATTAATTATTTTTTAATATATGAATACAAATAGTCATATTATAACAATCTAAAAGAAGGTAATGCTTTAGACATAACATTATCTACTCATCATATAGCTTCATTATAATAAAGTAAGTTTGATGAGAGAGTTTTGTATATATCAATTTTTGTTCTTTGAAAATGCAGTCAATAATAAAATTCAGCTTGTTTTACTAAATCCTTTTCATTAAATGGACTTTTTCTTGATCTATATTCTCAAATCAGATGTCTTGCAATAGAATTATTTGCAAGTCATAAAAAGTCTCAAGTTTGAAGCAATTCATCTATCCTAGATTTTGGCAACAATTCTCATTTTAGTATTAGAAAAGAAATATAAGAAATATACCTCGCTGTAGAGAATGCTTCAGTAGAAATTAAATTATTTTTCTTAAATGTATACATAAAAAACATTTCTATATAAGATTTAAGTGTATCAGCATCTATATGTTCAATATCATAAGAGTTTAAAATTTCATTAATTTCATCTGAAAATTTTGATAATTCACTTAATACTGCCTGCATTTCAAAATTTGTATATTCAGAAGACTCAATTCATTGTTCATTTTTATCATCTGACTCTTCTATCCCTAATCACAAACCACTTAATTCTTTTCTTTTAAAATATTTTTCAAAGCTTATAACTTCTCACATAACTATATATATTATAATTATAAATATACAGAAACTATATAAACTTTTTATATTAAAATGTCAAGTTAAAATAAATCTGGGTTTTTTATAGAAATATAATCTCAATATAAGTCATTAAATTCTAATAAAGAACAACTCAACATCAATTTATGATATTTAGCTATTTTTTTTGATGAATATAAATAGTCACCCAAAATTTCAGCTCAATTAGATGATAAATGATATCTTATTTGATGAGTACGTCAGGTTAATATTTCTATATCAATATCATAAAATTCTCATACTTCATATATAGACAAAATTTTAGTAACTCATTCCTTTATTATAGGGTTTGGAACCAAAGGAACAACATCCTGTTTTATATAAAAAGGTTTAGGTTTAGAAAAAATAGTATTTTTAAAATCTTTTATATAAACTCTTGCTTTATAAAATTTTCTCAAATCAGTAGAAATATTATCATAATCTGCAGAACTATCTGACTTTGATTTAAATAGATTCGAAAAATATGATAGTCATTTTTCAGTTTTGGCTATTATCATAGGTCAATCAGTTTCTTTGTCCAATCTATGTATCAATCAGGCTCTAATAAAGTTTCAAATACTTGGTAAGTTCTTATATCTGTTAGCAATAAATCATACAACACTTGGGGTAGAAATATCTCGTACACTTCAAGGATGAGAAAGCACTCATTTGGGTTTATTAACAAGTAGATAATCGTCCTTTTCTAAAAGTATATCTAAATCAACATAAGACAAGTCAGATAATATATCTCAAGTTAAATATCTTTCGAAGTTATCAATTGATATATTATCTCATTCTTTTAATTTATAAGATTTTTTAACTATTTTATTATTAACAAGAACTCATCATCTATCAATTATATGATGGAAAAAATTTCTTGAATATCAAAACTTAACAGTAAGGTATTTATCTATCCTATCTCATAATCAATCATATACAAAACTATCCATAACTTTGATTTAAAATTATACAAAAATTAACTTTCTTCAATATTGGGAGCTCAACAATTATTACAATAATCATAAGATTTTGGATAAGATTTTTTACATTCCTTGCAAGTAATTTTTAATCAATTTCCACAAGCTACACAATAATTATTATCCTTATCATTTTCTCAGAAACAATAGTCACAAACCACAATATTATTAGCTAAAGCCTCTCTCCATGGTAAATTATCATATTTGTACCTTACAGGCCTAATCAAAAAATAAAGTGCCAGTCAAAAAATCGGAGTAAAAACTGCTACAAGTATAATAGAAAGTATTTGTAAAAATATATTATTAGTTCTATTAGAAATATCTTTAGTAGTCCAAAGTATAGCCCAAATCCATATAAAAACGATTATTCAAACAATTGTACTAATAAAATAATCTGCAAATCAAAGTCAATCGAACATTCAGAAAAAAGAATCAAATTGTTCAGATTCCAAAACATCTGTTTCTTCAATTATATTATTATCTTCCATTTTATAGATTAATTAAATTAATAAATTTTTTTACTAACTATTTTTACTAATTCATTTTTATTTTTCAACTCTTTTATAACAAACTGCATTTTTGAAGGATTATTAAATTCCAAATCTATATTAATAAGTGAATATCATGTTTTCTTTGAATAAACATTTATATCATCAATATTAACACTAAAATCTGAAAAAATCATAAGAATCTGAAGCAATACTCATGGCTTATCTTCAGCCTTTAACTTTATTCTCATAAAGTATTTATTATAATCATATCATTCCCAATGAGATTCAAGAAGTTTATCATAAGAAATCGTATCCAAAGCTTTACAGTCCAAGCTATGAATTTTAATTCAGTCTCTTGTTGACTTTCAAATTATTTTACTATCATTACTTGGATTACATTCAGGACAAAAAAAGTAATTTAAATTATCATATCAGTCAATAACAACTTTTTTTGATAAATTTGATTTATCTTTAACAGGTCCTAAAGAATCAGAAGATTCATCTCAAGAAGAATTTTTAGGTATATTAATGTTTTTATAATACTCTTTTATAAATTTTGTCGGAGATATTTGCTTATCATATATCTTTAACAAATTATTTTCTAAACTTTGTTCTGAATTATTAGAAGCAATCAAGTCAGATTTTGATCACAAAACAGGTAATCAATAAGACAACAATTTTTCATTCAAGAGCAACTTAGCCTTTTCCACATGATCTTTAATTTGACTTTGCCTAACATATCTATTTAATTTTGCTTTAGAAGAAGGATTGTGTAGAAATTTAAGCCAAGCTGCTGTAGCAGAATATTTTCTTTTATATGTTTTAATTTCTACTATACTTCAAGTCTTTAATCTATAATCAATAGGAACTATCTTATCATCCACAAAAGCTGCTTTAAATTTTAAACCAACATCTGTATGAATCTTAAAAGCAAAATCCAAAACAGTACTTCATTGTGGCATTTCTATAACATCTCAAGCAGGAGTATATACAAAAATATTCTTATCCAATGCTTCAATCTCTAAAGTATTTTTAAAATCTTCATTTTTTTCTGCTTCTTGAAAAGTATTTACAATTTCTTGTAATTTACGGATCCAATTAACTTGTTCTTGAGATATTCTAGCAGAATCTCACTTTTCTTTATAAGCAAAATGAGCTGCCACTCAAAACTCTGCAAAACTATCCATATCCTCATCCCTTATTTGAATTTCAACTGGAAACTTAAACATTCATATAACTGTAGTATGAAGACTTTTATATCAGTTAACTTTTGGAAGAGCAATATAGTCCTTTATTTTTTTAATTAATGGAGTATAATTATTATTTATAACTCAAAGAGCAGAATAACAATCTGTTATTGATTGTGTAACAACCCTAAATGCTAAGACATCCATTACTTTATTAGGATCATCTGTTCAATATTTTTTCAATTTCTTATGAACTCTATAAGGACTTTTAAGTCTTCATTTTACAGTTTTATAGTTTATTCATGCCTCATCTAGTGCAGTCTCAATTTTTTTCACTCACTCATCTACATAATAATGATTATTATATCAATGTTTCTTTTTTATATGATTAAATATCCTTGTAAATTCTTTTGGGTTTATAACATAAAAAGATCAATTTTCCAAATAGTTTTGAAATATAGAAAGTCAAAGTCTCTGAGCTATTGGAACATATATTTTTAGAGTTTCATTGGCTATCCTCTGCTTTTTCTCTTCTTTTGGATGATACTTCAAGGTTTGAATATTATGAATACGGTCAGCTAACTTCACAAAAATAACTCTCAAATCTTTTCACATTGCTAGAAAAGTTTTCTTCAATGTTTCTAGATTTCTATCCTGTCACTCATACCTAACTCTTGAAACTTTCTCTAGTCAATAACACAAATCAGCAACTTCTTGTCAAAATCTTTCTTTAATATCATCATAATTGTATTCAGTATCTTCAATAACATCATGTAATATACAAGTTTGTATAGTTTTAACTCAAGGTCTTATCTTCATCAAAAATAAAGTTGCTTTAAGCGGATGCACAAAATATGGTTCTCATGATTGCCTCATTTGTCATTCATGAGCTATTTTTGCAAAGTCATATGCTTTATCAATTTCTTTTAAATCATTATCTGATAGGTATTCAGATGCTAAAGATTTAATTTCTTGGAGCAAAAACTTAGGATCTTTTTCATAAACTGGCTTATAATTTAAAAATTTTTCTAAAGTAGCTATATCCATATCAAACACATTAATTATAAATCTTCAACAAGTCCAAACTAAAATTTAATCTCTAAAGTTTGTTATACTACTACATAATTCTACTCTTCATTCTCACCTTCACATATACTCAACTATAGAACAGAACCTAAGCTCTTTTGCCTCAGATCATCAACAATAGTCACCATCAAAATAATCGTTTCAAGAATCACACTCAATAGGGTCTCAATCAGTTTTATCATAAAGTCATTTTACTTCTATAGAGCGATAAAATCTTCACTCTGGAGTAACATTGCTTTCACTTGGACAAGAGTACCAAAAATTTCTATCATCATCCTGACATAAAGCAAACAATCAATCCTCATCAGTAAATCATCATGAAATATCTAAATTTGCATCATTCATTCAAGATAAATAATTGTAATATTGTCAGTCTGCTGAATATCAGGAAACTAATACATAAGATCAAGATCATATCCAAGGCTCCTGAAAACACTCAGAATCTGTAGATAAAGGGTCTTCATTTAGCCAACATTCTTCTCTCCTACCTGACCACCTAAGCCAATTAGTATCCCTCACATTAAAAACTCACTCAACACCTTCTCTAGCAAGATTAATTGCTACTACATTTTGTCTTATTGCTCAAATATAGTTTAATCAGTAATTAATTACTCATATTATAACTACTAATGAAGAAGAAACTATTACTGTAACAATAAGCATTTCAATCAAAGTAAATCATTTTTTAATTGAAAATTTCATATTTTATATTATACTTATTAAATATTTTGATACTAGATTCATTTTAAAGATTTTATATACTATTTCAAGATTAAGCAAATGGAATGACATTATGACCTATTTCTTATATGATTAATATGAATTTTATTGATATTTTCAATAGTAATATGAATAAATAAAATGATAAAAATAATCATATGAAATTACTTACTAATTTCAATAGCATTAGCAATGCACTTATGATTAGATTTTTTATACATATTTTTAGAAAACAACACAATAGACTTTATAAGCAATCAAGAAGAACTTGCTAATTGATTAATAAACAATAAAGAACGAATAATACTAATAATATATTTATTACTACTAATACTAATATTCACAAAATCAAGAATTTCTATATGAATAAGCCAGTCATGAACTGCAAAACTATTATTTTGAATTATATTCGCACCTTTGACTGTAATAAGTATAATAATGTGATTAAGCGTAGTAATATATTGACCAAGCATATTAAGTACTGAGGAAATGATAAATTTCATAAATTCTTTTGAAGAAAATACATTTATTTATAATTTTTTACACTTAATTCCATTATGGATAATTAGCCCAGCACTGATTGCTGTAATATTTAGCACAGAAATTAAAATACACAAACCAGCAAATAATAATAATGAACAAAACAATCAAGAGGAGTAAAAAATCTATTGAAAAAGTCCAATAAATAATTATATTAAAACAACTACTTTTAAAAAAGTACTTGAAAATTTATGACAAAAAAACTTTGTACAGACAGTGATTGATGCATTTGATGTGGAGTTTGTGTAGCAATAGCTCCTGAACTTTTTAAGTTTAACGAAAAAGGTAAAGCATATACTTCTTGACAACCCAAAAATGAAAATGATTGGCAAGATGCAGAAGAAGCTATAAAATCCTGTCCTGTTGAAGTTATATATAAAGAAGATGAATAGATCATAAAGTTTTGAATACAAGTAATTTAATTAATTAAACATATGTGCTATAATGAAAGAAAAAACATTAGTTATACTTAAACCTGATACAGTTACTAGATGATTAAGTTGAGAAATAACAAGCAGATTCGAAAAGAAATGACTTAAAATGGTTGCTTGTAAAATGACTTATTTAAGTGAAGATGTTCTTAGAGAGCATTATGATCATTTGAAAGATAAACCATTTTTTCCATCTATAGTTTCTTATATGACATCTTCTCCAGTTATATTGCAAGTTTGGGAATGAGCAGAAGCTGTAGATGTAGTTAGGCTAATGATATGAGTAACAAACTCAAGACAAGCTCAACCTTGAACTATAAGATGAGATTTTGGTATGAGTATTTGAAGAAATATTGTTCATGCTTCAGAAGATGTTGAAGCTGCTAAAAATGAAGTTGAAAGATTCTTCTCAGAAGAAGAAATATATTCATATAAGAGAGCTGATGAAGACAAACTATATGAAGATGATGAATAATTATTTAAAATATATTTAATTCTATAAATACTAATAAACAATGAAAAAAGATTTACATCCAAAGTATAATAAAGAGGTAGAAGTACATTGTATATGTTGAAACAATTTTTCTATAAGTTCAGCTGTTGAAGGACCAATTAAAGTTGAGTCTTGCCCAGCATGTCATCCTACTTATACTGGTAAACAAGAAACAAGAGTTGTTAAGTGAAGAATGGAAAAATTCTTAGAAAAACAAAAGAAAATGGAAAAAATTCAATGAAATAAATAATATTCCAAATGTTACTTAAAGAAAAGGTACTATCAAAGAACCTATGAAATCAAGAAATTATAGATATTATTTGACATCATTGATGGAAATATATTAAAGCA
This sequence comes from uncultured Candidatus Peribacteria bacterium, assembly GCA_964483725.1. Classification (GTDB taxonomy): domain Bacteria; phylum Patescibacteriota; class Gracilibacteria; order Absconditabacterales; family Absconditicoccaceae; genus CAZACQ01. The sequence continues at coordinate 28,049 of CAZACQ010000004.1, forward strand.
TTAATAAAATATTGTATTTTATTAATAATATTGTTTGTTTTTTACAATTTATTAGTACAATATATTGATGTTGATTATCTTGAGTTTATATTTTGATCAGTAGGTTTAATTATTTATATAATGTTTGTGGTAGCTTTTCTTGATGTTTACCTAGATAGTATTGTTTTAACATCAACTTGAATTATACTTTATAAGCGAGAATGATTCCTAAGACAAAATACAGAACATATTCAATGGTCATCAGCTCAAAGTATCTATGATGAACAAAATTGAATATTAGATGTAATATTAAACAAATGAACTATTAAGATAAAAAGACATGATGAAGTATATTCATTTGAAGATGTTGCATACCCTAGTAAGACAACAAATATGATAATTAAAGCAAAAAACGATATAATGTATAACAATAAAGATGATGATGAAGATGAATTTCAAAACTCAGAAAAGTTTGATGTTTTGGTAGATACACTATGAGAAGTGATACTAGACTATGTTAAAAAGAATAAAAAATAAGTTTTTAACTAATTAAAAATTATAATTATGACTGAAGGTAAGATTCTTACAATAAGATGAGTTGTACTAGATTTACAATTTGAGAGCAATATTCCTAGCATATATGATGCTGTTAAAGTAGAAAACAAGAATAATCATAATGAGGAAGTTGTAATAGAAATTATGCAACAATTAGAAGACTGAGTTGTTAGGTGAATAGCTATGACAAGTACTGATTGATTAAAAAGATGAGACAAAGTAATAGCTACTTGAAGTCCTATAAAAACACCTGTAGGACCAGAAGTATTATGACATATATTTAATGTATTATGAAGTAATATTGACTGAGAACAAGCAGTTGAATGAAAAGAAAAATGGCCAATTCATAGAAATGCTCCTGAATTTACAGAACTAAATACTAAGGCTGAAATTCTAGAAACTTGAATAAAAATTGTAGATCTTTTGGCTCCTGTATTGAAATGAGGTAAAGTGTGACTTTTTGGTTGAGCATGAGTTTGAAAAACAGTTATTATGCAAGAGCTTATAAATAATATTGCTAAAGAACATAGTTGAGTATCTGTAGTTTGTGGTGTATGAGAAAGAACAAGAGAATGAAATGACTTGTATGAAGAAATGAAAGAATCATGAGTTTTGTGAAGTACAGCTATGGTATATTGACAAATGAATGAACCTCCTGGACCAAGAGCTAGAGTTGCTCTAACTTGATTAACAATGGCTGAATATTTTCGTGATGTTGAATGAAAAGATGTTCTTATATTTATAGATAATATATTTAGATTTTCTCAAGCTGGTAATGAAATATCTGCTCTTATGTGAAGAATTCCATCAGCAGTATGATATCAGCCAACTTTAGCAAGTGAAATGGGTACTTTACAAGAAAGAATTACATCCACAGAAAAAGGTTCTATTACATCTGTACAGGCAGTTTATGTTCCGGCAGATGATCTTACAGACCCTGCTCCAGCAAATACTTTTGCCCACTTGGATAGTACTATTGTACTTAATAGGTCAATAGCAGAAAAAGGTATATATCCAGCAGTTGACCCTTTGGATAGTACATCTACAGTACTTGATCCAGAAGTAGTGTGACAAAAACACTATGAAGTTTCAAAGAAAGTTCAAAAAACTTTACAAAAGTATAAAGAACTACAAGATATTATTGCTATTTTAGGTATGGAAGAATTATCATATGAAGATAAACTTGCTGTTAATAGAGCTAGAAAAATTGAAAGATTCTTTTCTCAACCATTCCATGTTGCAGAACAATTTACAGGTATGCCATGAGTATATGTAAAAATGGAAGACACAGTATCTGACTTTGAAAAAATAGTAGAATGAGAATGTGATGATATACCAGAATCTTACTTTATGTATAAAGCCAACTTAAATGATGTAATAAAATCATTTGAAGAAGACAAAGAAAAAGAAGAAGCTTAAATTTAATTTTTAACTCAGCATAATGAATCCTTTTTCTCTAATATTTCTAGAGATAATATACCGTCCAATATTCAATTTATTAATTATATTTCTAGCATTATTTAATTTGAACTTGTGACTTGCAATAATAGCATTAACTTTATTAGTAAGACTTATACTTCTAAAACCTGCTCTTGCTGGTAATGAGATGCAAAAACAAATGACTGATCTACAGCCTAAGTTAAAAGAAATACAAGAAAAATACAAAGATGACCAACAAAAAATGGCTGAAGAGACTATGAAAGTCTTCAAAAAACATTGATCATGACCATTAAAATGATGTATAATGTTATTAGTTCAAATACCAGTATTTATATGACTATTCTTTGTTGTAAAAAACTTTTCTGAGACTGAATGAGTAATAAATATGGATAGTTTATATAGTTTCTTAACATTTTTGTGACTTAATTGACTAGAAATAGAGCAAGTAAATACTGTATTTTTGTGAATAGACCTACTTAGTTGATGATCTATTGTATTAGCACTATTAGCATGAGCTCTTATTTTCACTCAAATGAAACTAACAATGTTGAATAGACCTGCAACTCCTCAAATGCCTTGATGAGCTAATATGCCAGATATGAATAAAATGATGGGTTTTATGAACATATTCCTTACAGTAATGATGACATGATTTGTTCTATTCATGCCAGCTTGAATATGATTATATATAGTTACAACTACTCTATTCAGTGTTATACAATTTACAATACAGTATAGAGAACTAATAAAAGTTAAACTATGATTAGTAAAAAACTAAAATAATTAATAAAAAAAATACTTCCATGTTTATGGAAGTATTTTTTTTATTTAAATATTATTTACTTTTTTGTTTTTTTCTCAAAAGGATTTATCAGTATAAATAATATTATTATTACAATTAATATAACAAAAACTATAAAAAATATATATTGATTTTCAGTAAATTCGTCATTAGTTGAAGCTCAATCTACATCTTGAACATCTCATTCACTATCAACATCTTCACTAACTAGAGAAGATTCATCAGGAAGAACAGATATCATATTGTTAGATGCTAACATATTTCATACATCTTGATTTGAAGTTTTTGCATCAAAAAAGTTCATTACTGGTTGATCTCCAACAAAATAGTATCAATCATCTCAATCTACAACAATAAAAAATGGAACTCATCTTCAATTTTCAGGTACAGAATTAGCATCCCATATACTATTTAATTCTGATTGATTATTATCATCAAAAACATTAAGTTTCTTTATTCAAAACTCAGAATAATATCAATTTTCAGTCAAATATTCATCCAAAGATTGACAATAAGGACAAGTTGGGCTATGAAAATATAAATATTCATATTCAGATTCTTGATTTAGTTCACTACTTTCTTGAGTTTGTAAATCATCTTCGCTTGATTCATCAATATTTTCTGCATAAGAATAATTTAAAGCAAATAATATTGATAAAATTAATACTATATATTTCATATATTTATAAATTTAAGTAATAAAATGCCCCAAAATTAATTGGAGCAAAATAAATCTAAAACAGACTAATTAAGCATATCTTCTACTATAGGTCAGAATTCAGATGCTGGATATGCTCAAGGAACAAGAACCCATTCTCATGTTTCAGTATCAAGTAAAACATTTCAAGGAGTTCATTGTACTCAAAATATTTGTCATTCTCACATATTTTCAGAAACAATACCTTCAACTTCAGCATTATCTATACAAGATGAAAAACTATCTAAATCTAATCAATGTTCAGATGCTATATCTTCCCAAGACTGCCTATTTTCAACATCATTTAAAGCAAAAAAATCATACTTATAATCATAAAAAACTTCAGATCATCACAATTCACCAGCACACTCTATAGCATAAGATCCTGGATATGATCTATCTCCAAATATTGGAAATGTTCTAAATATATGATTTATTTCACTTGAATCAAATTGATTCAAAACATTTTGAATTGTACCATCATTGCTGTGTCTTGCACAAAATGGACAATTTACATCAGAATATTCAATCAAAGTTATTCTAGATCATTCTTCTCACATTATATGGCCTCTTTGCAATATTGAATCAATTTGATCTTCTGTTATTTCTCATCTTTCAAATTGGTCATCTGTATCAGCTTGTTGTTCTTGTGGCTCTGTAGGAGCTTGTTCTTGTTGATCATCTAAATCAATTTCTCATCATGACTGGTCAACAAAAGCTTCTAACTGCTCTCTATTTTGTTGAATAAAAGAATCAGATAAGAATGCTTCTTGAGCAAGTTCATAATTATCTTTTCAACCAAACTCTAAAGAACTATGATATAATATTTCTTCTTTAATTTCATCTTTTATTTCTTCTGACTTAATATCTAAAATATAATAGTTTCAAGCAAGCACTAAAACTCACATAAGTACTACTATAATAGCAAGGGAAACTATAGATCATCAATTATTATTCACCATAATTTTTTAAGATTATTAATATAAAACAGCTAATTTATATAAATTAAATAAGTTTTTGCAAGTTATAATATCTAATATCTAATTGACAAATTTAATTATTTATCTTTTTTAAATTAGTAATTATATCACTCATTTTTAAGTTTACTTGTTCATCATTTAACAAATCAGTTTGTCATTCTTGCAAAGTAATATGAACAACAGGTGGAACAGGTATTCACTCTACTTCAAAGAAAAGCAAATCAACCAAGTCAGAAACTGACATATATGCTCTTGTACTTCCACTACTTGTTAGTATAGCAAATGCTTTTTGGTACATAGCGCCACACATTATATCAAGAAAATTTTTCAAAGCTCAAGATAATGTATACTGATATACAGGCATACCTATTACAAAAGTATCACATTTTTGCATTCTTTCATAAACATCTTGAACTTCTTGACTATAATCATAAAGGTCTCTTCAATCACAAAATTCCATATTTATATTTCTAAGATCAATATAATCATAATCTATATTTTCTTGTTTTAGCTTTTCTTCAAAAGCTTTTGTTAAATTAGATGTATTTGATTTTGGGTTCAAACTACCTTGTATAATTCATACTTTCATTCATTCCTTTATTAAATTAATAAATATATTGATGCTTTAATCTCAAACAAATGCATATTAAATATAAACTAAGTTACCTAATATCAAACAGTTAAAATTTCAATCTCAAAGAGTTCAAAACAACACTAATACTAGATAAAGCCATAGCCAGTCAAGCAAACAAAGGATTTAGTATCACTCACCATATTGGATAAATAACTCCTGCTGCTACTGGTATCAAAATAATATTGTACAAAAATGCCCAGAAAAAGTTTTGATAAATCACTCTAAGAGTTTTCTTACCATCTTCAAAAAGCTTTTTAATTTTTCATACATTATTTCACAAAAGTACAATATCTCCACTTGTCAAAGCTATATCACTTCAGCTTCACATAGCCACACCTATATCTGCCAAAGTCAAACTTGGACTATCATTTATACCATCACCCACCATCATTACTTTTTTTCATTCTTTTTGAAGCTTTGCAATTTTATCATATTTTTGATCTGGAAGCATTTTTGAGTATGCAAAATCTACTCACAATCTATCAGCCACATTTTGCACCACTTCATCATTGTCTCATGAAGCAATCCAAGTCTTAATTCACTTTGATTTTACAAATTCTATAAGTTCCTTACTTTGTTCATTTATCTTGTCTTCCAATACTATCAAAGATTCTATATCATCATCATAAGCAAATGCAACTACAGTTCTTCATCAATTTCTCAAATTATATGCATCTTGTCAAACATCTATACCAGATTCTTCCAAAAACTCTAAGTTCCCAAGCAAAACTTCTTTTCAATCATACTTAGCTTTAATACCCCTACCTTGAATATTTTCAAACTCATCTAACTTTCAACTTTCACCTTTCACCTTTAACACTTCACTTTTCAAGTTTCAATCTTCTTCTATAAATTTTACAATACTTTCTGCTATTGGATGGGTAGATTTTTTTTCTAAAGCATATACTAAAGAAACTACTTTTTGCTTTTCTAGTTTCTTTCAAGTATATTTAAAGTCTGTCACTTCAAACTTTCACTCTGTCAAAGTTCATGTTTTATCAAAAACAATATCTGTAATATTTCACAAATTTTCAAAAACATCTGGAGTTTTCACAAGTATTCCATTACTAGCTGTTTTTCAAAGTCATACAGTAATTGCTGTAGGAGTAGCAAGTCATATAGCACAAGGACAAGCAATCACAAGTACACTTATAGATGTAAGTAAAGCATAATTAAACTGAGGCTGAGGTCATCAAAGCATCCATACAATAAATGTAATAACAGCTATCACCAATACCAAAGGCACAAAATAAGAACTTATCAAATCAGCCAAATTTTGTATAGAAGGCTTTTTTCATTGTGCTTGTTGTATAAGCTTGATTATATTATCAAGTACCGAGTTTCATGGGCTTGTATTTATCTGAGCTTTTATATATCCATTGGTATTTATACTTCCTGCATAAATATTATGATTTTTGCTCTTGTGAATAGGCATACTTTCTCAAGTAATAGCAGACTCATCAAAACTTCACTCTCACTCAATTATTTGAGAATCTGCCGGCACTTTTTCACCAGGTTTTATTACAACAATATCAGATTTTTGCAGTTCTTTTGCCTCTATTTGAATTTCTTTTCAATCTCTAACAACTATTGCTTTCTTTTCTTGCAAAGACAAAAGTTTATTAACAGCTCACTTAGTTGATTTTTTGGCTTTTTCTTCAAGATATTTACCTGTGATAATAAATGCGGCTATACCAGCTGCTGCTTCAAAATATACTGGCAATTCATCTGTAATTTCCAAGAAAAATCAAGGGAAAAGTATACCTGCAATAGAGACCAAAAAAGCAGCCAAAGTTCATATTCCTACCAACACATTCATATTGAACACTCACCTAATAAGAGAAAAAAAGCAAGATTTGTAAATATAAAACCCAGACCAAAACATAACTATAGCAGTCAAAACAAACTGTATACTATAATTGGCCCATAATGGAACTTGTCTTACAAATTCTTCTACTCATGGAATATGCAATCACATAGCCAAAAACACAACAACTACAGTAAGTATCAAAGCAACAACTACTTTTTTGAAAAACAAATCAAGCTGTTTTTTCTCTTCATCATCAGATACTAACTTATCTTCATAATCAAAAGCTTCTTTCATGCTATATCACATATCCTCTACAAGATTTTGAATTTCTTCAACAGATATTGTATTTTCATCATATTCTATCTGCATAGATTCATTAGCATAACTTACAAAGACTTTGTTAATTCAATCTTTCTTGGACAACCTATTTTGAAGTGCTGTTGCACATCCTGCACAAGACATTCATTTTATTTTGTATTCAGCTTTCATGAATCAAAGTTTACATAATTTAAAAGATTCAAGGCCGGCCTTAAATTATATAAAACCCAAGTAAGAACTATTTTTTAAGTAGGTTAAGGCCGGCCTTGAATTAATCAATAATTTCAACAGAATAAAGATCATCATCAAATATATCTGCTTGAATTATTTCATCAGCTGATATAACTTCAGGATCATATTCAACATCTGCGGTTTCAGTTCTCAAATCAACATTCACTGATTCTACTCCATCCAAAGAGCCTATACTAGACTCTATTCTCATTACACATGATATACAAAACATACCATCTATTGCAAGTTTCAAAGACTCATACTCAGAATCATAATCTTGTTCTTCAGCAGCTGCAGAAGTTTCAAAAGATATAGATGAACTCAAAGTAGTATATCAAACAGTAAAGTTGTAAGCTCATATAGCTACCAAAAACACAGCTATTACTCTAAAAACTACTTGACCAAAAGCTCATTTCAAGAAACTAGATATACTTCCAAATCAAAGCAAAGGAATCATAGACCCAAGGGCAAAAGATAACATCACCAAAGATCACTGCCAAAAACTACCTGTAGTAACAGCAAATAACTGTGCTGCCATACTAAAACCACAAGGCACAAAAAATGTTGCTCATCAGATACCAGTTGCATAAAACTTTTCTCATAAATTTTCAGTCTTGCTTCTTAGTTTCTTAAAAAGGAAACTAGGCATTGCAATACTATAAGCACTTAATTTGGGAGATACTCAACTAAGATTTATTCATATTTGAAGTATTATCAATCAAATAATTATATATATTATGGAGTATGTAAGGTTTGTAAATCATATTACAGATCATAAAACTCATAGCAAACCACCCAATATAGCAAAACTTAAAAGCCTTCAAATATGGAAAAATGCCTGTAATTTAAAGTTTCATCTGCCTCAATGATCTTTGGACCATTTTGCTCACAAAGACAAAACTAATCCTCATACCAATGCGGCACAAGTTGAAACTCATGCTATTAATCATACAAAAAACCATCATCCAAAATTAGCTGCAGATGTTGTATTTATACTATTTGCAAAATTCAAATATCCTGTTTGGTACAAAAATATATATCAAAGCAAAAGTAAAACAATTCATACAAGAATATCCCTATAAACTTCTATCTTATTTGTAAGTAAAGAAGGATTTTCATATCAAATATCATATCATAATCTTTTTAATTCATCTTTAATAATATTTTCATCAGGTTTTTGTCATTTGTAGTATACTATAGCTTTTTTCTTGGAAAGGCTAACCTCTACTTTTTCAACATTTTTAATTTCTTCAATACTATCTTGTACATTTATTACACAAGATTTACAATACATTCATTTTATTGGCAGTTCTAACTTTTTCATTTTTTATTTTTAGAGAACTAAAATAGTTTTTAATAACAAAAAAATACTTAGTTTAATAAAGCCATAAAGTTTATAGTAAACCAAAAAATCAACTATAAAGTAAGCTTTTACTAAGTATTTCAAACTATTTTAATTCAACATCAAAACTATACCAACCATGTCGGCAAATGAAAATGTCTTGTTTGCAGTAATTTTAGGAGGATCTTTGTTCAGAAAAGATTTTTGTTCTAAGTTTTCTAATTGTACAAAATCAAGATAAGTTTGTTCGGAAAATTTAGGATCAGGAATATCCTCTTCAGTGTTATCTTTTCAATAATCACTAATTTCAGTTACACAGTCTATATGATCGTCATGAGCCTCAACTTCATGCATATCACATGAGTCTTTTTCCAGATTATATTCAACAATAGAATGGATAGAACTATCCATAAAACTAGTATTTGCAAAAGAAAATACTCAAAACATATATACAAACATAGAAACAAAAGCAAAAAGCTTTTTCATATATTATTTTTATTTTATATAAATATATTATTTTTGAAGTATAATTATTTTTTTGATAAAATGCAAATGTAAATTAAACACACAAACTAAGGCTGCAATATCTCCTCAGTTTCTCAGTCTATACTAATTTCTACAGAATCTATACTATCAAATTGAGTAAGTGTTTTTTCTATTTGAGATTTTATTCACATTACCATAGCAGACCCACCATCTGGTTCAAGGTCAGCAGAAAAATCAACTTTCGCAACTCAGTCTTGTATATCAAATGATTGAATTCTAGTATTTTCATCTATTGTTGTTGAATATCACTCTTCTTGCTCTTCTTCACTAAGTCAGTCCAACAAAGCCTGCAATGTTGAATGCTCAAGTCAAAGTTGAGGATAAATTGTTCTTGATAAAGCAACAGTTTCTTCCATACCATCCACAACTTGCATAAAATAAACTTCCACAGTTTCTAAATTATCTTCTATGATATCTTCAGAAACTTCAGTTAGTTTTGTAAGATTATCTCATGAATAATCTATTTCCCATTCAATATATTCCAAATCATCAGTGATAAAAGAAGTTTGAAATCTTAAAGTTTCACCATCTTCTCACCAAGACAAGTCTCAAAATTCTGGCATAAACTGCCCTTCTTCAACAATCAAGTTATCAGGATCCAAATGAGGAAGTATATCTTCTTCAGATAGTTCAAAAGATTTTTCCATATTTTCCAAGTCAACTACAGTCATAAAGTCTCAAGCAGCTCTACCAGTTGATTGAACAAATCACAAATAAGTATTGTCTTCATTTGAAGCAAATCATCATATACTTCATCTAATAGGCTCCATCAAAATATCAAATTCTCAACTTGGAATATCAACAATTCCTACAAAACTTGTATAACTTGCAACTGCATAATCATGCACTGAGAAAAATATCTTATCTTTATTTATCTTAAGATTATCATCAAAGAATGTAAAAGAACCAGCTTGGATATCCCTCATTCAAACTTGAGGAGTCTCATCAAAATTATCCCAGTTCTCTTCTGACCATTCATTAACATCATCTATACTAAAGTTTAGTACATGGTTATCATCATTGTCATAAACATCAAAACTAACTGCATCAATACCTTCTCAGTCATATTCATAATAATAACTAATATCTTCTTCTCAGTTTGAATAATCATTCTCTTCTTCATCATAATCTTCTCAATTAATTTCTTCATCTTGTCAGTTATCTATATCTTCTATAGTTTCAGTATCTAAACATCCAGATAAAATAAGAGAAGATATTAAAAATAGTATTAGCAATAATTGTTTCATTATTCTTAATTTAAAGTTTAAAATCGTTTTGTAATATATATTACGAATTTATATTAAAATAATCACAAAAATTATACTATAAAATTAGCAATTTTTCCTGGAATATAAATAAGCTTTTTATATCAATCCGATATATATCACATTATTTTTTTGTCTTCTTGTATCATATCCAAAAACTCCTCCTCATTAGCATCTTTTGAGATATCTATTGTAGATCTAAGTTTTCAATTAACCTGAACCGCCAAAGTAATAGTATCGTTCTCAAGCTTTCATGGGTCATATTCAGGCCAAGTAGAGTTTTGGAAAATACTAGGTTTATTTCAAATCTTTTCCCACAATTCCTCAGATGTATGTGGAGCAAAAGGAGCCAAAATTATCAAAAACTTTTCTATCCACTCTTTTACCAAACTTTCATCATTTGGACATCATGTATTTGCCAATATCATCATTTGAGCTATAGCAGTATTGAATTTATATGATTGAATATCCTCTCATACCTTCTTGATAGTTTTATTTAGTTCAATCATTTTTTCTTCATCACTAGCTTCTCACTTAGTATCTGTTTTAGAATTTCAATTTTCAACTATCTTATATATTTTATCCAAAAATCTTTTACAACCAACAATACCTTTGGTATCCCAAGGAGCCGCGTCCCTAAAATCTCACATATACATTTCATAAAGCCTAAATGTATCTGCTCAATATTCAGCAATTACATCATCAGGGTTTTCTACATTTTTCAAACTTTTACTCATTTTAGAAATAACTTTTTGAACTTCTTCTCAAGTTTCTTTATGAAAATATTTTCAGTCTTTTTCATCTACTTCATCTACAGCCACCAATCATCAGTTTGACCTTTGATAAGCATAAGCTTGCACAAGTCATTGGTTTACTAGTTTTTTGAAAGGCTCATCATAGTTTACTACATTTATATCATACAAAAATTTATGCCAAAATCTAGCATACAATAAGTGCAAAACTGCATGCTCTACTCCACCTACATAAGAATCCACTTGATTCCAATAATCCAAAGCTTCTTTGGATGCCAAGTTTTCATTGTTGTCAGGATCCATATATCTTAGATAATACCAACAAGATCATCACCATTGTGGCATAGTATTTGTTTCTCTTTCTCACTCAAGATTTTCTGCAAGTTTAACATTTAGAAATTCTTCTACATTTGCCAAAGGAGAACGACCATCATCAGAAGGCTCATATCTTTCTACCTGAGGAAGCTCCAAAGGAAGATTATAATCACAAACTATATCTGAATAAAGTCATGAATATATAGGAGAATAGATTTCTTTATTTATTACCAAGTATTTTTCTTCTCAGTTTGAACAAAGATTTCTAGGGTCAGAATTTTCTCAAGCAGGCTTTTTCAAAACATAAGCTTTATTATCCTCTGCTTCAGATAAGTCTCTAATACGATCCAAAGATTTCACATCTTCTTTTGATAAATGTATCAAAGGAATAGGTTCTCACCAATATCTTTGCCTAGAAAAAAGCCAATCTCTTAGTTTGTAGTTTACTTTTTTGTGACCAAATCATTCTTTTTCTGCATAGTCAGTAAGTTTTTCTCTAGCTTCTTTACTTGTAAATCAGTCAAAATCTCATGAATTCATAAGAATTCAGTCTTGAGCATAAGCTGAATCATAAGAAATATTGCTTTCTTTATTATTGATAACATAACTTATTCACAACTCATACTTTTTTGCAAATTCAAAATCTCTTTCATCATGAGCAGGCACTGCCATTACCGCACCTGTACCATAGTTTCATAAAACATAATCTCAAATCCACAAAGGAACTCTTTCATTATTGAAAGGGTTTATTACATAGTTTCATGTAAAAACTCAAGTTTTTTCTTTGGCTTCTGTTCTATCAAGATCAGCCTTGTTTGTTGAATCATTTATATATTTTTCACAATTTTGCTTTTGGTTTTCATCAATAAACTTATGAACTTCAGGATGATCTGGAGCAACAACAGCATAAGTCATACCAAAAACAGTATCTATTCTGGTAGTATACACACTTATGTTCCCCAAAGATTTGTAGTCATCATTTACTACATTCATTTCAAACTCACAACCTTCAGATCTTCAAATCCAGTTTTTTTGCATTTGCTTGATACTATCAGGCCAATCCAATTTGTCTACATCATCAGAAAGTCTGTCAGCATATTTTGTAATTGCCAAAACCCACTGTCTTAGTTTTTTCTTTTCTACAGAATTACCACATCTTTCATGTGTTCAGTCATTCAGAACTTCTTCATTAGCCAATCATGTTTTACAATGAGGACAATAATTTATTGGTAAATCTTGCTCATAAGCCAAACCATTTTCAAACATTTTCAAAAATATCCATTGTGTCCATTTGTAATATTTTGGATCAGTAGTATCTATTTCTCTATCCCAATCATATGAAATTCAAAGCTGAGAAATTTGTTCTTTATATCTTTGTATATTTTCATCAGTAATTTTTCTAGGATGAATACCTGTTTTGATAGCATAGTTTTCAGCAGGCAGACCAAAAGCATCCCATCACATTGGGTGCAATACATTGTATCATTGTAGTTTTTTTAGTCTTGCAAGAATATCATTACCCAGGTATCATTTTGGATGTCCCACATGCAAACCAGCTCCTGAAGGATAAGGGAACATATCCAATGCATAAAATTTAGCCTTTCAATAATCGTTTTCAGTTTTATTGACTTTATTTTCTTCCCAGTACTTTTGCCATTTTTTATCTATTTTGCTATGATCATACATAATTATGAAAAGTTTAAAGTTATAAATAGCTATCCAAGTTCATATTATTGATTTACTAATATTTTTCAAGCAGTTTAAGTTTATATGAATTTTTTTTATAAGCTTGAAAAATAAATCAACATTAATATAAATTGAATAATTATTTTATTAGTAATTTAATTTTATGATAAATGATAAGCTAGAAAAATTGACCCAAAAATACTTATATATAAGTACTACTAAAGATTTGAACAATAATGATTATAAAAATTTAATTGAATTATTAATCTACCATAACAAACTGTATTATGTATATTCATCCCCAAGCATATCTGATTATCAATATGATATGCTTTTTGAATTACTCAAAAATTATGAAGAAATAAATCCAGAAGAAATTTCACAAAATAGCCCTAGTCAAAGATTAGCCTGACAAATACAAGAAGATTTCGATTCATACGAACATAAGGTCCCACTACTAAGTCTTGAAAACTCATATGATGAAAAAAAATTATATGAACGAAATGAATTTATTTCCAAAAGATTGGAAAATTATACATATTCATTAGAACCTAAATTTGATGGAATAAGCATAGAACTAATTTATAAAAATTGAGTTTTTGATAAAGCAATAACAAGATGAGATTGAAATCAATGAGAAGATATTAGTGAAAATGTTAAAACTATATCAACTGTTCCTCTAAAACTAGAAAATGCCCAAGACATAAAAGAAATATCTCTTAGATGAGAAATTGTAATACCAAAATCATCATTTAATAAATTAAACAAAGAAAGACAAGAAGAATGATTTAGTAGTTTTGCTAACCCAAGAAATGCAGCTAGCTGAACATTAAGACAACTTGACCCTCAAGTGGTAGCAAATAGAAAATTAGTATGTTTTGTATATGATATATTATATATAAACTGAAATGATGATTTAATGAATCAAATATCAGAACAAAAAGACTTATTTAATATCTTAGAAAGCTTATGATTCAATATATATTCTTGGAATAAAAGTGCTAAAAATATAGATGAAGTTGCAAAAATATGTACAGATGAAAAGACAAAAGAATGGTTTGAAAATCAAAATATAGAATTTGATTGAATAGTAATTAAAATTAACCCTATATCTCTAAGAGAAAAAATTTGAAGCACAAATCATCATCCAAGATGGGCAATAGCATACAAATTCCCTGCAAAACAAATAGCTACTAAGATAAAAAATGTAGAATTAAATGTATCTCGTACAGGTTCTATAAATCCAACAGCAATTTTGGAGACAGTAAATCTATCATGAGTAAACATTTCTAGAGCTACTTTGCACAACTGGGATTTTATAAAAGAAAAAGATATAAAACTTGGAGACTGGGTAATGATACAAAGAAGCTGAGAAGTAATACCATATATAGTTTCTGTAATTAAAGAGAAAAGAAAATGAAATGAAAAAGACATAAATACACCTTCAAACTGTCCTGTATGCAATTCAGAAGTAATCAAGATAGAATGAGATGTTAATTACTACTGTAGTAACATCAACTGCCCTTCTGTAATTAAAGAAAAAATCATACACTTTGTAAGCAAAGACTGTATGGATATAGACGGATTTTGAGAGAAGTTTGTAGATATGCTTGTGGAATCAGAAATAATAAAACACTATTCTGACCTATATTCATTAAAAGACAAATTGGTATATCTAAAATCATTACCATTAATGTGAGAAAAAAGAGTAAATGAATTAATTTCAAATATAGAAAATAGTAAAAACAAAAGCCTACGAAGATTAATTAATTCTTTATGAATTAAATTTATAGGTAAAAAAACTGCAAAAATACTTCAAGATGAAATATTTAATGAAATTTGAAAAGATAAAATAAAAAATTTTGATTCAAATGATTTAGTATATTATCTTAGTAATGATGAATTTTTGAGACAAATTCATTGAATCTGAGAAAAAATCATAGAAAGTTTGGAACAAACATTTAAAAATAATGAAAACTTAAAAATACTAAAAGAACTAGAAGAAGCATGAATAGTATTTAATAATTTTGAGCAAAGACAATCAAACTCACAACTAAGTTGATTAAAATTTAGTATAACTTGATCTTTTGATATAAAAAGAGATAAAATAATAGAAACATTAGAGAAATATTGAGCTGAATTTGACAGCCAAATTAATAAAAGTACAAATTTTTTATTATTATGAAAATGATGATGATCTAAGCTGGAAAAAGCTAAATCATTCTGAATTAAAATATATGAAATTGAAGAACTATTAAATAACTACAATTTCCTAAAAAATGATTTAAAAATAGAAAACAAAAAACCCCAACAAGAGGGGCTTTTTGGATAGTTTATTAGCTATTTAATCAATCATATTTTAAAATCTATTTTTCTTCATCTTTATTCTCATCAGATTCTTTAGTCTCCTCTTCCTCTGATTTATTTCTAATAAATTCTCAAATAGTTTCTATAAAACCATTATCAAATTCTTGTGATTCAATATTTTCAAAATATTCCACTGCTGAGCTATTAGAACCAGATATAGCTGTTTCCAAGAATTCATTAAATTCTTCTTCTTTTCATTCTTTTATATTTCAATTTTCATCTACTATACTTGAAAGATAGTCATTCAAAGATGACAAAGTTTCTCTACCAAAAACTCAATCATCAGTTTCCATATCCAAATCAGATAATGCTTTGGAAAGATCTCAATCAAATATTTCTTGATATACAGATATATCATTCAAATCAGATTCTACTCATTCATCCAAAACATCTCAAAAAAGTTCATTAATAGTACTTGGTCATAACAATCAATTTGAATCTGATATATCATCATTTGATTTTTGGTAATCAGACAATACAGTCATTATTGATTCCCAAGATAATTCATCACTTTCTAAATCACCCCAGTCTTCTGTTCATTCAGCTTCTAATTCTATAAGAGAGTCTATAATATCAGACTTTCAAATATTTTCAGAATCATCAGATATAAATGTATTTACCTTATCCAAGTATGAGTCATTATAAGACTCCATATCCTCTTTTGACATTTCAGAACTATCAACTGATCCAAACCTCTCTACAAATAATGATACGGTTGTGAATATTTTTCAAGGTATTGAATCAGGTCATTTTTCAGACCAAATATAATCAATAGCTTCTGAAAGTGACATATCTGATAGCACTTCTTGTAAATCTTCATCAGACTCAATATCTTCTGAAGAATCATCTTCAAATTCAAAACCTGAATTTTCACTTATCCAATCAAGCAATTCTTGCCTATTATTAATATCATCTGCAAATATTGTGTAAGTTTCTCAAGAATCATGGTCATTAAATTCATATTTATCTTCATTTTCATCATAAGACAATTCACCTCGCTCAGGAAGATCAAATTCACTATTAATTTGATTAACAATATCAGAAGGAGAATCCTGAACTGTTTCATTTTCTTCAGTTCAAGTTCATTCTTCAAGACCTTCTTGTGTTCATTGTGATCACATTTCAAGATCTCATTGAGAAGATTCACCTCATTCAGCAGATTCATCTCATTCAGCAGGCTGTTCTCAATCAATAGAATTATCAGGATTTTCAGACTGATTATAATGAGATTTAATCCTATCTATTATTTCATCAATATCTTTTCAGTCCTTTTTCGCCTCCCAAAGATCATAAATATCTCTTGTCTGAGGACCAAAATGAGAATCTAATTGTATATTACTTGGATCATCCATCACCAAATATGCATAAGTTTGTAACACTAATGCATCATTATTATTATAATCAGTTCAAGATTCAGGAATATCTATATCCTTAAAATAATTATTGAAACTTCACTCTAAATTATTAAATATATCTTGTCTATTTTCTAAATTAGATAAAACATCTCTAAGCTCATTAATTTCACTTGAATCTAGCTCGTCTAAACTATTTAATAATTCTGATCAATCACTAGGGCTATCTATACTTTCAAATTGATCTTTAATTTCAGGGTTTGACATTTTTTTATTTTAATTCTAAATTGAATCTAATTTAGTCAACAATTCATCTGCTTCTTTGTCATCAATTTCTTTTTGTTTTAGTTCTTTTTTTCTAAGGTCTTGGATTATCGAAAGGTATTCAAGCATTTGTTCTTTTTCTCATTGTGTTTTTGCTTGATCTATAGCTGATTTGATTGTAGAAATTATTCAATCCAAAACTTCATCAGAAATTTCAGTATTTCTGATCAACAATTTAATACCATTGGCTGGAGGCCAGGTATCTGACAATTTATCCAAAACTTTTGATAATACAGCTTTTTTTGACATAATAAAATTTTATTTTTAAATTTTATTTATTAATATCCTTTTCAAGTTCATCTTCCTCTTTTTTAGAATTGTTGATAACTCACCTTACTTGCAAAGAATGATTTAAAAAATTTGCATATTGTTCTGCTAGTTCTTCACGAGACATTGTTCACATATTTTCCAATCTAGACATTTCTTCACTATTTATTCATACTTGCTCCATCAAAGTTTCTTGTGTTAGAACAGTTGTTGATCAAGGAAGAAATCTTGAAAATATACCTCAATTTCTATCAATAGAAACATCAAAATGTTCATTAGTAGTCATACCTGGAAGTGGATAGTTTTCAGCAGCAAAAAATTCATTACCACTTCAAGAATGCTCAGCTTCATAAAAATCCATTATCCAATCAGTAATTTTAGCTAGTGGAACAACATTTTCTTTTGACAATCAAACATCAAAAGTAAGTCAATCTTTTTCAAGTTTAAATCAATCAACTGATTCTACAACATCAAATGATGGATCAATCTTTGAAAGTTCATCTCTTAATTCAGATAATTCTTCTGAATTCTCTACATTTTCTATATTGTTTTGTTTTAAAGCTTCACTCATTTTTTTTGTTTTTATATTATAAAATATAGCTTAATTATAAATAAAATATTGTTTTTGTCAAAAATAAAGAAACTATTTTAAGTATTTGATAAGTAGGTAATTTAAAATTATACATAAGATACAATTTATATATCTAAACAATCATATTTATGGACTTTTTCAAGGAAAGCTTAAAAATGCATGAAAAATATAAATGAAAATTGGAAACTATATCCAAAATAAAATTAGAAAACCAAAATGATCTAAGTACAGCCTATAGCCCTTGAGTTGCTGAAGCCTGTAAAGAAATACATAAAGATGAAGAAAAAATCTATAATTACACATTGAAATCAAATACTATTGCTGTAATTAGTGACTGAAGTGCTGTATTGTGATTGTGAAACATATGAGACAAAGCAAGCCTACCAGTAATGGAATGAAAATGTATACTATTCAAAGAGTTTGCTGATGTAAATGCTTTTCCAATAATTCTTGATACTCAAGATACAGAAGAAATAATTAAGACAATAAAAACCATTTCTAATTGATTTGGATGAATAAACTTGGAAGACATATCTGCTCCAAGATGTTTTGAAATAGAAAACAGACTAAAAGAAGAACTTGATATACCCGTATTTCATGATGATCAACATTGAACTGCTATAGTAACACTTGCATGATTAATAAATTGATTGAAAATAACTTGAAAGAAAAAAGAAAATATAAAAGTAGTAATAAATTGACTATGAGCTGCATGAATAGCAATAGTAAAATTACTAAAACTTTATGGAATTGAAGATATAATAGTATGTGACAGTAAATGAATCATATCATCAAACAGGACAGACCTAAATAATGAAAAAGAAAAAATATTAGAAATAACAAACACAAAAGATATAAAATGAAATCTAAAAGATGCAGTAAAATGAAGAGATGTTTTTATATGAGTTAGTGTATGATGAGCTTTGGAAAAAGAAGATATAAAATCAATGAACAGTGACCCTATGGTTTTTGCTATGGCAAACCCCGTTCCTGAAATAATGCCAGATGAAGCAAAAAAAGCATGAGCAAGGATAATAGCAACTTGAAGATCTGATTTTCCAAATCAACTAAATAATGTACTAGTATTTCCTTGAGTTTTTAAATGAGCTTTGGCAAATAAAGTAAGTCAAATAACGGATGAAATGAAAATAAATGCTGCTGTTGCTCTGGCTAATCATATCACAAATCCAAGCGAAGATAATTTGATACCATCTCCTTTGGATAAAACTGTTTCTGATACAATAGCAAAAAATATTATTTAAAATTAAAGTTTCTAAAGTTAAAAATCATCTGATTTTATAAAATTCACTCAAAAATTATTTCATTTCAGATTTTCATTTATTACAGCAAGTTCTGCTTTGTATTTTTTTCAAAAATATTGCAATGTATACAAATCTGATTCTTTTATATTCTTTTTTAACTTAATCTCATATGCAAAAAGCTTTTTTCAATTAGTTATAACTAGATCTACTTCTTTTTGCATCTTATTGATCCAATAATACATATTTTCATACAAAACTCAGTTCTTAATAAACTTTGAAATCACAAATGATTCATACAATTGTCAATCATCATGCCTCAATGAAATATTCAAAAAATTACTTATAATAAAATTTCTAAATCAATTATCAAGAAAGTATATCTTAAAAGAAAGATTTTTTGAATCAAAAAAATTATTAAGAATAATAATAAATCATTCTCTTTGTAAAAAATCAAGTAAAAGTACTAATTTATCTTTATCATAATCAAAAAGTGATGCTAAATCTCTTTCTTTTACTAGTGTTCAATGATACAAAGCAATATATGATAAAAAATCATCATAATTAGTTCAAGTTATATTTTCTTTAGACTTAAGAAATTTTGATTTACTCAAATTATAAATATTTTCAAAATATGATTTCCTATCATCATAAGATAAAGTATAAAAATCACTTACTCTATCTCACCATATCAATAATTTTTCCAAGTTAGATATCATAAAAGAAATTAACTTATAAAGTTTTAACTAGAAAATATTTTCTTCAATTTATCTGTTCACAAAAAATTATAAAACTGAGCATTCTCACTTGTTACAATATTATGCTCTGATAGAAGTTTTGCCATATGATCTTCCAAATCTGAATCAGCAGGTACTGCTTGATAAGACCTTAATAAACTAATTTTAGCATTTTTATCTTCACTTGCTAAATCTAGTAATTTATTAAATCAATTTAATATTATATATTTGATTCCATCCAAAAGCTCTGGAGAATTCTCTCTTTTATACTCAAGTTGATAAAACAGTACTATATTTCTTACAGGAACATCTCATGAGCTTATAAGTTCTAGTATTTTTGAAATTAAATCTTTTGAATAATCAGATCAAAGAGAATCTATAGATAAATAAAGTTTATATAAACTTCAATACAAGCTTGCTTCATAATCTGTATTTATCACAGTAGAAATATAATTTTCTGCATCAGAAATAGATATAATTCACTTATCTATAGAATTAGATAATATATCTAAATAAAGGACTGAAGAAGGTTCACAATTATCAAGTAAGAAAACAACACTATTTGAATCAAGATCGAAACTCTCAATCAAACATTTATATATAAGATTTTGATACTTTGGGTCATTTAATTTTCATATATCCTTGAAAAATTTAAGTCAAGATTCAAGATCATTAATTGCTAAAGTTTGCATAATTTCTTCAGAGCCAGCAAGATGTGCTCTATTAGAATTTTTACTTGGACCTTTATCTAAACTTTTACCAATAGTAGCTTCGACCATTTTTATATATATTAATATCTAAATTAAGATATATAATACATATTTTTTTGAAAAATGCAAAAAAAGCTTTCAAATAATGAAAGCTTTTGGATTCTTTTATAAGAACTTTTTGGTTCACTCTTGTATTTTTTTTGCATCTTCAAGATACTTTTCAAGCATTTGTCTAGCTTCAATAGATATATTTTCACTTTCTAATTGGTCTTGAATTTTCCTAACAGTATCATTTGCTATATCATTTGCTCTTTGCTTTTGTTCATCCAAGGAATCAGTTCTAGTTCTATGTCAATCATCTACATGCCTTTCACCCAATTCGTGAGCTATTTCAAACAATTTTTCATAAAAATGTTCTGTTTCTTCATGAAAAGGCATATCAGTTTGTTTACAATCAATATGAATATCAAGCATTTCTATATAGTTGTCCAACAAGTCTTTATATAAGTTTTGCATTTCTTATTTGTTAATAATTAAATTTTTGCATATATTATAATAATAAGATTAGACTACTTTTTTATGATAAATGTTTGATACTAAGAAATCTTACGAAATCTAATATGATTACCAGACACTTTAATAATTGATATATCTTTATCAAATAAATCATCAAGACTTCATATAATAGCATCATAAGTAATTTTTCAAGTACTGGACATAGCTCACAGTTTTCAAGTTATCGATATATTTTCATCATCAAAACTAATATTACTTATTATAGCATTCATTGGTAAATCAATAAGATAATCATCTCATTTATAGCTTATAGTAGATGGAGAAGATATCTTAATACTACAATTATCCTTTTTTCAATAGTAATCAACAAAGTCAAAATTTATAGTATCTCATTGAAAATAAGATTTTCATATCAAAGATGATTTTATAATTTCTAGTCTTTCATTAAAATCCATAGTTATTTTTATTAAATAAATTCTGATATCTTACAGTTTTTTATATATTAGCTAAATGATATATATTTAAATATAAAAAACAATTAAAAAACATAACTTAATAATCAAACTCTACACAATCTTGAAAATCTATATCATCTTCTTGCAACTGATATTTAATATTTTCTATCCTTGTAGAAGTCATAGGATGTGTAGAAAAAAATTCCTGTAGCTTCCTATGATAGCCAGACTCTTCATCAAAGAAATTCAAAGCACAAGCTGGATTTAGTCATTTTTCCAAGACAAACTGGATAGCTTTGTTGTCTGCATGAATTTCCATTTCTTTACTTACAAAATTTCACATCAAATTAGCAATTCTAGTAAGATCTATCCCTGCTTCATAACCAAAATAAGCCAAAGCCATCATAAAAGGAAACTGTGTACTAAACATTCTCAAAGGATCCTGATTTACTAAATGTCATTTTTCATGACCTACTACAAAAATCAACTCCTCCAAATATTTGATCTCTTCCAAAAGTCAGCTAGTAATAGCAATATTTCCACCAAGTGTAGCGAAAGCATTGGGCTGTTCTGTCTTCCAAAGATACAAATCATATTCAAAATCATCCAAATATCACATAGCTATAGATTTGTCAAATTCTTCATACTCTCATTGAAACATCATAAAATCTCAGAAAATTTCTTTTTCTTGCTCCAAGGAAATATTTTTTACTACTATATAAGAAAAAGCATAAAAACTAAGAAATGCAAATCCCAGGCTCCCCACAAGAATCAATATCATCTTCAATCCCCATCACCAATCAGGACTACTAGGGCTTGCTTCTTTGGGTTTATCTATTGGTAAATCTACTTTTTTGTGCATATATTTTGGCTAAAAAATAAACTTAATACAATATAATGTTTTTTATTTTCAAATACAAGATTTATTTCTACTAAATAGTAAAAATTTCAAGGCCGGCCTTGAAGATAATAAAAGTTGATTTCGAGGCAAAAATATTTAAAAATCAAATAAGATTTAATAGTTAAAATAAGAAAATGAAAATCCAATGTCCTGAATGCTGAAATGAGTTTGATATCAAAGAAACAAATCTTGGTAAAAATGTAGAATGCCCAAAATGCTACAATATTTTCCAAGCAAAATATGAAAATGAAATGCTTCCAGACACAAATGTACAATACAGCAAAAATCAAGTTTTCAAACCCAATTTCAAAAGTTTTATGACTTTTTCTACTACAATTATTACATTTTTACTATGGATTTTTGGACTACTTACGATAGTAAGTATAGTATGAGTAGTTTTTGAAAATGCATTTGCCTGAGGATTGATACTGTGAATTTTATGATTTTTGATAAATTTCTGGCTATTGAAAATTATCTATAATAAAGAAAGATATGAAATCAAAGATAACAAAATAATTTACTGATATGGTGCACTTTTTCACGACAATGAAATAGAATTGAATATCAACAAGATAGTACAAGTAAAAGTAGTGCTTGGATTTTTCCAATACAACATATTTTGAACAGGTGATATTATAATAAAATCAGCTGGAAGCGGCACCACCAACATCATAATACAAAATATAGACAATCCTTTGCAAGCATACAAGCTAATACAAGCAAGTATGAGAGAGAATTGATTTCAATTGAGCAAAGAAAAACTAGTCCAAGAAACTGCTCCTCACAGGTTATGAGTGATGATAGATGTGGCTTTAAGATACCTTGCTTGAGTTGGTTTTTGAATATTTGTACTTTATGAGGCAGTACAAGATATGATAGAATACTTTGGTTATACCATATTTATAGTTTGAATAATATTAGCTCTAATCATACCAATAATACTTACATATCTTGATCTTAAAAGAAGATACTATAGAGTATATACAGATGCAGTCTTTTTCTCTGACTGATTTCTTACCAGAAGATACAGCTTCATACCATTTGAAAATGTATCAGATACAGACAATCAACAAAACTTTTTGGAAAAAATCTTTGGTATTCATGATGTAAGAATTAGTTCACAATGAAGCGAAAATAATGTAGTTTTCAAAAATATGCTATATTGAGAAACTATGATGGAAAACATCAATTACCTAAAAGACAAAACAATACTATGAAAAACTCCAAAAGAAGAATACACAAAAGAACAAAATCATAAGATAGAAGATAAAATAGTAAATTATAAAAACACTCAAGAAGAAGCTCTTGACTATGACCCTAGCTTCAAAGAAACTTATCAAATGAGTTTGTTGAAAAATATCATAGTAATAATACCCACTTTGATAATCCCGCCATTGTTCTTGGTATTAGTTGTTTTCAAAATAATAGCTGTAAAATTTACAAGGTTTTATGTGAAAGAAAGTAGCATAGAAGAACAGTTTTCTTTTTTGATAAACAATCATTCTGTTTTTTCCATAGACAAAGTAAGTAAGGTTAATTTTAGAGAAAGTATAATAGATAAGCTAATTGGTACTTGTAGCATAGAGTTTTGTTCTATAGGTGCTGGAAACAATATCAGCTTTTCTCATATCAAAAAAACTCCAGAGCTTTTCGAGCAAATAGAAAGAAAAATAGGTATCCACAACGAAGATTTGATGAAAGAATTCCAAGTCAAATTTAGTATATCTGATTATATCAAATCTGATGTGATGATGTTTTTGTGTTTTTTGATATGAATCACAATCGCAAGTATTGTATGATTTGTAGCCTCCCCTATCATATGAACATGAGTGATAATCACAGCAATAATATTAGTTTTATTGATCATAGTATGAAAAATTATTTATCTAAGCTATTACTATTCTCCAAACTGGTATAGTCATAAAATATATGCAGACACCATCTGCTCTCATGAATGAATAATTATTCAAGAGAAAAAACATAGTCTAAAAAGATACCTAAAATGAATAAAAACAACCAAATATCCACTCACATCTACAGGTAGTGTGTATATAAATGTAGCTGGTGAACAAGTAGTAAACACATGACAAGGCTGAAGAATTTCATTTTCTAGCTATATCCAAGTAGATTTTGTACAAAATGTTTTTGGTTATGTATATGAACTTGATAATTTATTAACTTCAGAAAAAATAGACAAAACTATCCTCCATGAAGACAAACCTTGTCTTTCAAACACATTAGTACCATCAGGAATAGTAGTTTGAGTTTTGGTTTTGATACTGTTTTTTGCTACAAATATACAATTGATATGATTTGATGCTGCAGATAATATTATCCAAAATGAAATTATTTGAATAGGGTTCTTGCTTTTGTGAATTTTGTATCTTGCAATACTTACATGGTATATCAAAGTTCAATTCTTTAGATTAGAATGATCTAGAGCCCTTCACCGCTATGGTATCATATACAAAACTTATCATAGCATCAGGTATGATAGAATAGATTTTGTAGAATCTTATCAAGGTTTTTGGAACAAAGTTTTTGGAAATGGGAATGTATTTATATACACTATAGGAAGCTCTGCTACTGAGATGAAAATATCTGATATACAAGATTATCAAAAGTTTTATAAGAAATTGAAGTTTGAGGAGGAAGACAAATAAACTAAGCCCACTTATCCAAAAATTCTTTCAAAGCATTTAGATCTTTTTGACTATGATCGTAGTGGTAAGTATTTATACCAAGACTTTGAGCAGATTTCACTGCCTCAGGATTGTGTTCAAAATAAACAAGATCATCTATTTGAAAGTTATAATATTCAATTAATTTTTGATAATAAGAAGGATCAGTTTTTTCTGGCTTGTGTGAAAGAGTAAAAAGCTCATAAGGGATTTTATTCAGTCAAAATTTTTGTATTTGCTCTTGGTTTGCATTAGTTAATACTATCTTGGGGTTTGGATACGATTCCAAAAGTTCATACATTCCTTGGTAGATTCAATGGTTTGGTATTAGCAATGTATTTACAGCATCTACAAGTATTGTTTTCATTTTTAAAAAGTTAGAACTAAAAGTTATTTTTAGTTTATTGAAATGATTTTCAAAAATCAATTTATTTTTTATATCAAAAAATAGATACATTTAAATCCAATAATTTCAATAAAGAATCAGAATAATCATTTAAATACAAACTTGAAAAATAGCAAAAAATAGCTAAAACTAACAAAATATAAATTTAACAAAATCTACAAACTATGAGCGAAAAAACTAAAAACCTACTACCCGATCAGACATTAGCAAACAAACTTATCAGCAAAGGATTTTGGCTGTATCTTTTTGCTTTTTTAGGATTACCATTATGATACTTAATCAGAGTTATACTTTCTAATGATTTATCAGTTTGAGAAGTAGGTATCATATACTCTCTTATCAGTTTGATGTCCATACTTTCAATACTTAGCACACTAGGAATTAGCCAATGAGCGATGGTATACTTCCTACCCAAGTATATAGTAGACAACAAGCCTGACTATGTCAGCACCATATACAAGATAGTTAGGTATATCAATATATGAATGACACTTGTAGTTGGATTAGCTTTTTACTTTTTTATACAATATTTCTGAACTGCATATATAGAGCATCCTGAATCTATCAGCATACTGTATATTTTCTTATGAGTGTTTTTGTTTTTGAATCTTAGAAAACCAATAGAGTGAATTTACAAAACAGTTCAAAATGTTTTTGTACCTAAATTCACTGAATTTTTAAAACAAGTACTAATAAGCATATTATTAATAAGTTTTTTCTTACTTGGTATATGAGATCTTATAAATTATGGGTATGCTTTCCTTATATGATGAATTATCAGTTATCTTATATATTATATAGTTTTTAGGTACAAATATGCTTGAGAAATACTAGCTTGAAAATTTATCAAAGACAATGAGCTTTTCAAGAAAATAATGTTTTTCTGAATTTCTGCACTGATAGCAGCCAATGCTATGTTAATCATCAAAAATATTGATATGCAAATGCTCTTAATAATTTCATGAGCTGAAAGTGCTGGTTATTATACCAACTATATGAGTCTGATAGCTATAGTTATGTTTTTCCTCTCTCCTATATTATGACTACTATTTCCTATCATCTCTGAGTTAAAAAGTAAGGGGCAAATTGAAAAACTCAAACTATTACAAAACTTTTTGTACAAGTATTTTATAGTTTTTGCTTTTAGTATTATATTTTTGCTGGGAGTGTTTGGTGAAGAGATAGCAGTGATATTATTTTGAGAAGACTTTTTGTATAGTGGTACACTTCTTAGTTACTTAGTGATATTTGGTATTTTCAAGCTAATCTTTACTATAAATCTAGCAATACTTATGTGAATATGAGAAGCTAAGAAAAGGACAAATATACTAGTATGAGTTATGGTTTTGAATATTGTATTGAATGCTTTGCTCATACCTAGTCTAGGAGCTTTGGGGGCTGGTATTGCTACAGGTATTAGCTGGGCAGTGATAGCTGTAGCTAGTTTTTATTTTGTCAATCAGCATCAAAAAATAAATTTTGACTGGCTTTTTTATGGTAAGAATTTCTTATTTTTACTTATAATATCTAGTATTTATTATTTATTTGCCAAAGATTTATTTGTATTAGAAAATGCTTATAGATATAGCAATTTGATGTATATAGTAGCTATATGATTTTTTACTTATTTGATCATGTTTGGATTGAACTTCAAAGAAGCAAAGATTTTTGTGAAAGAGTTGAAGAGATTTAGGAAAAGATAAATCTATTTTGATTTAGTTACTACAT